>CAZPUD010000136.1:0-10408 GCA_964589115.1 uncultured candidatus Brocadiaceae bacterium
TATTTAAAAGGAGTTTTAATATTATGGATCCTGGTGCACTAATTGGTTTAATAATCGGCGCTGGATTAATCATGGTAGGTATTGTAATGAGTGGTGGAGCAACTGCAGTAATTGGGTTTATAGATATTCCATCAATCATGATTGTTGTAGGAGGTACATTAGCGGCAACAATTGCAAGGTTTCCTATTCCTATGGTAATTGGTGCCATTGCAGTAGCAAAAAAGACCATCTTTGTAAAAATCGGATCACCGGAGGAAGAAATCAGACGTTTGGTTGATTATTGTAAGGTTAGCCGCCGTGAAGGTCTCCTGGGATTAGAGAAGGAAATTGAAAAGATTGATAATGCATTTCTGATTAAGGCTGTACGGTTATTAGTGGACGGTTCTGACTCCGATACTCTGAGGAGCATTTTAGGTACTGAGATCGATTATATCCGCCAAAGACATTCAGCAGGGAAAGGGATCCTCGAATTTGCGGGTACGATAGCACCCGCTTTCGGTATGATAGGGACATTAATAGGACTTGTTTGTATGTTGAAAAAGCTCGATGACCCGTCAAAGATCGGGGCGGGTATGGCCGTAGCGCTTATTACTACTTTTTATGGAGTTATCCTTGCAAACCTTGTCTGCATCCCGCTTGCCGGTAGACTAGAGACCTTAAGCAAAAAGGAACTATTATTGAAAGAGATTATCATGGAAGGGATAATCTCTATTCAAAAGGGCGATCCACCATTGATAACAGAGGATAAGCTAAAATCATTCCTACAGCCAAAAGCCGCCGATAAAGTATCCTTAAGTCCTTCAAAAGAGGAAAAATAGTTATAATGGGCGATGAAGAGAAAGGTCAAGAGACACCCGGCTGGTTACTCACCTATGGTGACATGGTAACCCTCCTGGTTACCTTTTTTGTAATGCTCATTAGCCTTTCCACAATTAATGTGGATAAATATAAAAAAACAATGTCGAAGGTTCAGGAAAGTTTTAGCAAGGGTGGGGAACATATTCTGGAAGGTGGTAAAAGACCTATTGGGAATTTCATTAAAAAAGATATAAGTGAATTGGAAAATTTTGAGACGAAAGAAACAATAACAAAATATTTAAATCGCGAATTAGTACCGGTAATAGATAACTACGAGATGGAGGAGCTAAATGAGAATTTTGTCGATCCTGAAGCGATATATCACTACTTATTAAGTCATATAAAGGAGGGTGCATTAGCGAAATATATTGAAATCGAGGATATAAAAATAGGGTGTAATATAAAAATACCTAAAGACTTATGTTTTGAAAAAGATGACTCTCTACTAAAACGAGAGGCATACATAATTTTTAGGGAATTGGGTACTGTGTTAAGGGCTATGAGAGGAAAAATCATTATTGATACCAGTTTGGGAAAAATTATAAAACCGGCAATAACAGAAAAATCTGATTTATCTATAGATAGGGCAGTTAATATATTCAATTTTTTAGTAAACAGGGAAAATTTAGAATCCCCAAGGATTTCGATAGCTGGTTATAATAACACTAGCAATACGATTAACGAAGGAACAATTGGAATTATAATATTAAAAAAATAACTTCATTATATACTTTAAACTTTTAGTAAGATTGTAACGATGCCATCAGGAAGCCAAAAGAGGAAGAAATTTTTTGATACAAAACCACCTGACATGTTTCTGCTCTCGTATGCATCGCTTGCAACGTTATTACTAGCCTTTTTTATCGTCATTAATACCTTTACCGAGGAAAAGAAAAAGGAATTTATAAAAGAGTTTCAAAAATCAATGAAAAGGAGGGAAATTACCCTTGGCTTGGGTGGAATACTACCCGGTGGGGATGGTGAAGAAATTGAAGATTTCCAGAAGATGAAATATATTTACCCTGATGAGGAAAGCGCGTCAATTCAAAGAGGGGATAAGGGTATTGATCTTCCAGACCGTGAGGAAGACCAGGTACCGGCAGCCGTTGTTGTATACTTTGACGAAAATGATATTGCCTTATCTATTGAGGGCAGGCACTTTTTAGACAATTTAATTGATTTAATCGGAGAAAGGCCTTGTTCTCTCATTGTAGAAGGCCATACAAGAAAGAATTTCATACCTTCAAAAGTATACAATAATAGTTGGAAACTATCCCTGGACCGTGCAAAGGTAGTAGCAGATTATCTGCATGAGAAAGGTAAAATTTCCATGAAGAGATTGGTTACCATTGGATACGGTAACAATAGACCCATGGTTAAAGATATAAAGGGTGATATGCATAATGACCGGGTTTCGGTACTTATAAACATCTTAAGATAAAATACATTCTTTTGGCTTGACAATACTATGCCTCTTGTAGTATTACAATGTAAAATCTTCTTTTTTAGAATGATATTTGACTTCAATGAAAGTAATTCAATATTTTTTTATAATTATAATCTTCACTGAAATAAATTTTCTTTCTGCTATATTCAATGGCACTATTGCTATCGGTGCTCAAATTCCCGTAGACGAAGTGTCTTCTGTGGTTAATAAGAAATTACTGATAGCAGCCCGGAAGGATGATGATATTGTTATTCATAAAAGAGATATCATTGTTCACTCTCATGAATTGAAAGCAGGACCAAAGAAAAATGCGGAAGAATTTAAAACCATTGAGAGTTTTGCACCAAAAAAAGAAATATTCAATCTTGATACCGTAAACAAATATTTAAAAGAAGGCAAAAAATATGAGGCAAGAAATATCCTCTCCGATATCTTTATTCTTAAGAAAATACCGGAAAAGCAAAAAGAGATAAGGGCTCTGTTAGATACATTAAACAAAGAATTAATTTTTTCTCCTTTACCTTCTCCTGATGCGGTAATTTATACAGTCCAACCAGGAGATTTTCTCTCAAAAATTGCAAAACAATTTAACACAACATATGAGTTAATTAAGAGAATTAACAATAAACCAACCAATAATATAAACATAGGGGAAAGATTAAAAATACTGACCGGAAAGACAAAAATATTAATTAGTAAAAGTGATTTTACACTGACATTGCTACTTAATGATCATTACATCAAACAGTATCCGATTGCTATAGGGAAGGACAATAAAACGCCAGAGGGGGTATTTGAAGTAAAAAATAAAATGAAAGAACCTACATGGTACGCACCAGAAGGTGGTATATTTCCTTTTGGACATAAAGAAAATATTCTGGGTACACGATGGATTGGTTTTAAAGATAAACCAAATCTTTACGGTTATGGAATACATGGTACAACATTACCTGAAACAGTTGGTACTGCATCATCAAATGGTTGTGTTAGAATGATAAACACTGATGTAGAAGAAGTTTATGACTTTGTAACATTGGATACCGAGATCATTATACAAGGGTGATACTAAAGTTGTATGGAATGGAAAATAAACAAAAGTTCGAATGGGTGTATAATTTGTAATAAAGAATTTTCCGAGGAAGAGGAATATTATTCTTCTCTGTACAGCGAGAACGATTTCTTTATACGCAAAGATTTTTGTACCTCATGTTGGGATGAGGGTAGAGAAGGAAGTTTCTTTTCATTTTGGAAAACAAAAGTACCAAAAAAAGACAAACCGTCTCAAAAGCTTGTTGATACTGATGTTTTGTTAGATATGTTTATGAGATTGGATGGTGACACTGGAATAAATCAAAAAAACCTGCGATTTGTATTAGCACTCTATCTGATACGTAAAAAAGTAATGAAGCTAAAATCTTTGACAAGGGAAAATAGTGAAGAATTTATTATAGTGTATTGTTCTAAAGTAGACCGCGAATTTCACGTATTTAACCCAAATTTGAAAGAAGAAGAGATAGAAGCCATTACAACTGAGTTGAGTCAACTTCTTAATTATCCTTACCTTGAGCATGAGATCACAACCGGTACAGGTTAAGTTTATGTTTGCATTTGTGAAATTCGAACTTTTTTAAGGGCGTATTTTATGATTGTTTATTGAAATTGCAAGCCTCACAATCTACAGCAATCCCTTGCTTTTTCCTCTCTTTTAGTACAGATTGGAATTCTGCTATTTGGTTTGTATCAACATCTTTTTCTCTTTGTAATGCTAATAACTTAACACGGATTTGCCTTGTTTTTTTAATACTCGGACATCTTGTCTTATGTAAACCAGCAGAGCAAATGCTAACTATCTTTTTCTTGTTTATAGTCTTCATTGGTATAGGAAACTCCTTTCTTGTTTCTAAAGGTTGGTAAAATTATTGAATAAAGGATCGGACCTCCTGTATACTAGATTTCGCATCGCTATCGTAAGTTAAATCTGGAACAAGGATTTTTAATGTTTCTTTTGCAGCAGATTGTTCTGCTTGTTTTTTGCTTTTCCCCCATCCCTTTCCATATTCATTATCTTTTATCAACACTATTACCTCGAACTGTTTTCCATGGTCAGGACCTATTTGCTGCAAAACACGATAACAGGGTGTGACACCATATTCTTTTTGGCTGTATTGTTGAAGAAGGGACTTATAATTCTTCTCATGTTGATTCTTACAAACTATGTCAATTTCTTTTTTTAAATACTTTATAGTAAAATTGTAGGCAGCTTCCATACCTCCATCAAGATATATAGCTGCTATAACCGCTTCAAAGACATTTGCGAGCAAAGATCTTGGGAAAAAATTTTGATCATTTAAACCTCTCCCAACAGAGAGAAATTCTTTTAAGTTGGCTTCTAAACTAACCTTAGCAAGTGTTGTTTGGCTTACAACCACTGATTTTATCTTTGTTAACTCACCTTCACTATAATGAGGGAGTGTTTTATAAAGATAATCTGAAATAATCATTCCTAATATAGCATCTCCCAAAAATTCTAACCGCTCATTAGAGAAATTATTTTCCAATCTGCAGGATGTATGGGTCAGTGCTCTTTCAAGCACTATAGTATTGCTAAACGAATATCCTATTGCCAACTGACACTCACTAAGCTTTTCTGGGTTTATGTGATTATTATTCGTTTGGAGTATCATTTTTTTGAAACTTCTTTTCTTTAAACAACATTGATTCTTCTATTGCAGTATATTTTGTTGCAGCATCAATAAGCTCAACAGCAGTGCTGCGTCTGAATGAGACAACTTCGACCCTGCAACCATGTGCCTTCAGCATTTCCACTAGTGGCACAAAATCTCCATCTCCACTTACTAATACTACAGTATCTAACTTTGGTGCTATCGCTATGGAATCGATTGCGATACCCATATCCCAGTCTCCTTTTGCCGTACCATCAGGTCTCAATCTAAGTTCCTTCGATTTAATTTCATATCCTAGGCGCCTTAAAGCATCTGTGAAACTGGATTGATCCACATCTGGTTTTTGTACTACATATGCGATCGCACGAACGAGGTTCCTATCACTTACAATTTCTAATAAAAGTTTACTATAATCGATTTTTGATTGATGTAACGCTTTTGCTGAATAAAACATATTTTGGACATCTACAAAGATTCCTATCCTCTGTTGAGATCCTTTAATTCGTCCACCTACCATGTATATCTTCCTTTCTAATAAAGACTTAATACAGCGAAGATTACATATTAGTACCTAACTAAAAGGATTTTAAATATAAATACATTTGGAAAATTAGGTAGGTAAATAATAATACTGTATAATTCAAAGAACATAATTGCCTATAACGCTCTCGTCATAAGCTACTATTCTACAGAATATTAGAGCAAAGATGATATAATTAATACTTATTTTAACAGTCTTTTATTGACAGTCAATTAAAAAAACTGAAATAACTTAATTTTATTGACTCTATTAGTGATTTTTGATAAATTTACTAAAAATGGTTAAATCTAAATGCTTTACTTACAATAACTAAACATAAACTTAACATTGATCAGGAATTAGCTGAAATTCACTATGGATATAGACCTTTTGAGAAAGGAAATTGATGTATTAGACTCAAAGATTGTAGAGTTGCTTAATGAAAGGGCAAAGGTTGTGTTGAAGATTGGTGAGATAAAAAAACAAAATCGAGCCCAGGTATATGTCCCCAATAGAGAACAAGAGGTCTATTCGAAAATTACATCCCAAAATAAAGGTCCTTTAACGGATGAGTGCTTAACATCAATATATCGTGAGTTAATGGCAGGCTCATTAGTACTGGAAAAGGCTATTAAAGTATCATATCTTGGTCCTGAAGGCACTTTTAGCTATCTTGCTGCCAGGCAAAAATTTGGTTCATCTGTTGAATATGTGCCGGCAAGGGGTATTGATGATGTATTTAGGGATGTAGCAAGAGGCAGAAGTGATTATGGAATTGTACCTGTTGAAAATTCCACGGAAGGTGGTATAAGGGAAACCTTAAACATGTTTGTGGAATCAGATGTCAAGATATGTTCTGAAATTATCTTGCCAATCCATCATAACTTAATGGCGAATTGTACAAAAGAAGAGATTAGAAGGGTATACTCTAAGCCACAAATTTTGTCACAGTGTAAAAATTGGTTAGCGGGCAATCTTCCTGGTACAGAATTGGTAGAGGTTAGCAGCAGTGCGGAAGCTGCCCGTATTGTTCAGGGTGCTGTAACGTCCGAAAAAGAAGGTAAGTATTATGCTGTAATTGGCAATATAGAAATAGCTAATCAATACGGGCTTAATGTCCTTTTAAAGAATATAGAAGATAATCCAAATAACATAACAAGGTTTTTTGTTCTTGGTAAAGAGTACAGTGCACCAAGTGGAAGAGACAGAACTGCTGTAATGTGCTATATAAAAGATCGTGCTGGTGCATTATTAGAGATATTGGAGCCTTTCAAAACTTTCAACATTAACCTCACAAATATCGAATCGTTACCTACAAAAAAAAAGGCATGGGAATATTGCTTTTATATGGATTTCGAAGGACATGTAACAAATGAGGTTATTCAAAAGGCTCTTAAAGAGGTAACAAAGAGATGTTTCGATATGAAGATTCTAGGATCATTTCCAAAGTGCGATTGAGGCGGGTCTTGTATTGATGAATAAAAAGCCCTTTATTTTAGGAAATTGGAAGATGAATCTCACCCTTACTGAGGGGGTTGAGTTCGCTCGATCACTAAGAAATTACATAAGTGGTAAAAATAAAGTTATTTGTGGAATTTGTCCCCCCTTCGTTTTTTTAAAAGATATTTGCAATTTATTGGAAAACAGTGGTATCTGTGTAGGAGCACAAAACATCCATAGTGAAAAAAACGGTGCTTATACTGGTGAAGTTTCTGCTCTGATGGTAAAAGAAGTCGGCTGTTCTCACGTAATTATAGGACATTCCGAACGAAGGCATCTCTTTGGTGAAACCGATTCTTTTATCAATGCCAAAATAAGGGCGGCACTCTCTGCCGGTTTAAGACCAATTTTTTGTATTGGAGAAACATTAAAAGAAAGGGAGGAAGGGAGAACAGAATATGTCGTTAAAAATCAATTAAAAGAAGGATTAAGAGAAATTAGCGCCGATTCTATAAAAAAGATTGTGATTGCTTATGAACCTGTATGGGCAATCGGCACAGGGAAAACAGCTTCACCTATGCAGGCCAATGATGTTCACTCATTTATCAGAAGCTTATTAGCAGAGGAGTATGATAAAAATACCGTAAATGACTTATATATCCAATACGGGGGAAGTGTAAAACCAGAAAATTCTAAAGAGTTGATGGAACAACCTGAGATTGATGGGTTTCTTGTAGGCGGTGCTAGTCTTAAATTAGAATCCTTCATAAAAATTATAGAGGCTGCGTAAGTTTTTGTAAGCATTATACTAAGTTTTTGAAGACGTTTCTATTTGTTTGAAATAAGTTATAAGTAAAGTATTCTATGTTAATTGGATTTTTTAATATCGGGGGAGTTACATGGTAAGGGCCGAAAAGGCATTTAAGTGGGGAATTGCTATCGTTGTTATCTTTGGGATACTTAATGCGTTCTATTTTTTGAATTTAATTACTGGATTAAAAATTGCATTACCTATATTATGTGTGTTCCTGATAGGGTCGATTCTACTGCAGTCAGGCAAGGGTGGTGGTCTGGCATCTATTGGTGGATTAGGAGATCAGGCTGCCTTTGGTACGAGGACAAGTACATTCTTAACAAAAGTTACATACCTTATAGGCGCAGCGTTTATAGTTGCAACCATCTTTTTATTCAAATTGTCAATACCAACAAGAACAATAAATACCATAACATCGCATGGGACCCCAGCAGCCCAACATGCGCACGAGCATGAATATGCTCATGAGCATGGAGAGGAATGTGATCATAGTGACACCTCACATTCAAAAATGGATGCGGGTAAGCCAGCTCAGTTAGGTATGCAGAATATTGCAGAAGAACAGACAGACAAGTCTGTTCAGAAAAGCCAAAACCATCAAACATCAAAGGGTGAGGAAGCAAAAGACCAATCTTTAGGTATGAATCCTGTTGAAGAGAGAAAGCAGTCATTGAATATCGAAGAAAGCCCTTCTACTGCGACAAGTGGAAATACAAAAAACAATTAAATATACTGGTGGTCTAGATGCTCAAAAGCATGACAGGTTTTGGTGTTGCCGAATATAAAAACGATAACTGTATAATACGAGTAGAACTACGTTCTGTTAATAATCGATTCTTGAAGATCGATTCCCGATTACCAGATGTATTACAAACTTTTGAAAGCGAGATAGAGCGTCCAGTTAAGGAAAAAATCAATCGGGGTACAGTTCTTTTAAATGTCAACTATCAATCATTGCGACAAGAGCCTGAATATATTTTAAATAACGAAAGATTAAAGGAGTACTATCATTTACTAAGCAGTATAAAAAAAGAGATTAAGTCTAAAGAAAGAATTTCTGTTAACTCTCTGATAACACTTCCCGGAGTACTCCAGAAAGGGAAAAATGATAAAGAGAACGCCGAATTGCTATTACACAAGTGTCTTTCCCTTGTCCATGAAGCTTTAAATAAATTGTTGGAGATGCGTTCTGTAGAAGGTATGTTTCTGGGAAAAGATATTGAAAATAGAAAAGAACTCATCCTTTCGATACTTAACAAAATCGAATCCAGGTCCCCCGTAGTAGTTCAGGAATACAGTAACCGTTTGCGAAGCAGGGTTACCTCATTATTAAGCGGTACCGATATAGAGTTAGCTGAAAGCAATCTCTATCGGGAAATTGCCATCTTTGCAGAGCGGTGTGATATTAGTGAGGAAGTAAGTAGACTAAGGAGCCACTTAAATCAACTGGAAGATACAATCCGTTTGGATGAGCCGGTAGGCAGAAAGCTTGATTTTATTATCCAGGAGATGTTCCGCGAGACCAATACCATGTGCTCAAAAGCGAATGACAGTGTGATGTTAAAGGATTTGGTCGATATAAAAACGGAGATTGAGAAGGTTAGAGAGCAGGTGTTTAACATTGAATAGGCTTATCGTTTCTCAGTCAGTAAAATAAAATGAAATGGGTAAGATTGTAATTATTTCGGGGCCATCCGGATCAGGCAAAACAACGGTCTGTAAACTGCTTGAAAAAGATCCATATGTGCAAAAATCGGTATCTGTGACTACACGTCCCCCACGGCATAATGAGAAAAACGGCGAGGCTTATCATTTTGTATCAACCCGTGAATTCGAGAATATGATAAGGAACGGAGATCTGGCAGAGTATACATTGTATTGTGGATACTATTATGGAACTCCCCTTCGCTCACTGAAAGAATCCCTTACAAAAGAAGTTCTTTATTTATTGGAAATTGATGTACAGGGTGCATTGCAAATAAAAAAGAAATTTCCCGAAGCGATTTCAATATTTTTGATGCCACCTGATAGAAAAACCTTACAACAGCGATTAACACAGAGAAACACGAATGAAGAGCAGG
Source organism: uncultured candidatus Brocadiaceae bacterium (assembly GCA_964589115.1). GTDB lineage: Bacteria > Planctomycetota > Brocadiia > Brocadiales > Brocadiaceae > JBDIVL01. The sequence goes on from CAZPUD010000136.1 coordinate 9,845, forward strand.
ATAAATTGCTTCGTTTAGAAATAGCTGATAAAGAGTTAAAGTACAAAGATAAATACGATTATTGTGTCGTGAATGATGATTTGAAAGCAACAGTGGATACAATCCGTAAGATACTGAAACTGGCGTGAATATGGCTTATCATATTATTTTAGGAGTTACCGGGAGTATTGCTGCTTACAAAGCCGTTGAAATCGCATCAGGCTTGATAAAACAAGGGAACCGTGTTTCTGTGATTATGACGTCAACTGCTCAGCGCTTTGTAACTCCTGTAACCTTTCGTACAATCTCTCAAAATCGTGTCATAACTGATCTTTTCATTGAAAATGAGAATTATGACCCTAACCATGTATCGTTAGCCGAACAAGCCGATTTAATTGTGGTTGCGCCGGCTACGGCTAATTTTATCGGCAAGGTCGTATCCGGTATAGCTGATGATGCACTAACGTGTACTGTTATGGCAGCACGGTCTGCGATAATCGTTGCACCAGCAATGAACGACAGCATGTATTTAAATCCCATTGTACAAGAAAATATAAAAAAATTGGCGAATCTTGGTTTCAAAAT
>CAZPUD010000137.1:0-10390 GCA_964589115.1 uncultured candidatus Brocadiaceae bacterium
TCAAAAGATAATGCCCAATTAACATCATCTCCTAATTGCTCTTTCCATTTTATTTCCCTCTTTCCAACATAAGAATGATAATAGGCAATTAAGTCTTTTTTATCTATTAGGGTGTTTCCATTATTACCTATCCTTCTAATCCTACCATATTGAATAAGGTAAGATATATTTGAAGTCGTAACATTCTTCCTTAGATATTCACTTGCCCATTCACTAGCTTGCTTTACTGTCAGTAGTTCTGATGTATTTTTCACTTTTGCTTCTTTACTTCCTTTTAGAAATAAGACCTCTTGGTCGTCAAAAATAAACACCGTTTTGCATATTATTAATATTAACAAATAGATTTTATGTCAATAAAAAAATGTTTATGTAACTGTACAATAATTATACTTGTCTTGACAAGATATAAAATATTCATGTAGAATCTGAACACCTATTACGGCGTAAGTAAGGGGGAAGAAAGTCCTGGCGATGCAAGGCCTCAGACCGATGAAAAAGATGATAAGCTATCAGCATTCGGCTATCAGCAATTAGGCAGAAGCTGATAGCTGACCGAGTATTATACAATCTTGGTTACTTTTAAACTTGACTAATATGTGAAAATAAATCGGATACGTTGAAAGCAAAAGAATAAACCACATACTAACAACCCCGAAGGGGTGACATATTTGAAGATAAAAGATAAAAATAACAGCTAATCCCAAATAGCGTACACAAAACACGGTCTAATAATGCCACCCCTTCGGGGTTTAAAATCTTTTTTTGGCTTTTTTGCTATAATCATGACATCCCTTCGGGATTAAAAGATAAATGAATATAAAGAAACACTGTTATATCATATTACCATCATTAACCTTATAACAACACATCCCCGCAAAACCGCTTAAATAAAATGAAAATTCCTATACAATCAGTTGCGTATCTTGACAATAGATAAAATACTAAGGTAAAATTCAATGCTTTGGAAATGTATCACTAATAATCTCCTAATTCTCAGACTTTTTATTGTGGAGATTTAATATTATCCGCTATCGCATGAGGTTTCATTGAAAAAACCATCAAATATCAATAAAATCATTATCCGCTCGCCTAATTGGGTAGGTGATGTCGTTATGGCTACTCCCGCCTTCCGATGCATCAGAGAAAACTTTCCTGAAGCGGAGATAACTGTTGTTATGAAATCATACGTCCAAAAGCTCCTTGAAGGTGCTCCGTGGTTTGATGAAGTACTTCTTTTGGATTCAGAGAATCAAAATCTGAGAGGGGTACAATCAGCTTCTCTTATACGAAAAATACGGTCCCAAAGGTATGGCATTGGTTTTCTGTTTCCAAATTCTTTCAGTTCCGCTCTTATGTTTTGGCTGGGTGGTGTAAAACGGCGTATTGGTTATAAAAGGGACGGACGATCATGGCTGCTTACCGACAAAATCCCGCGGTTATCTGAAAACGGACATTTCCTTCCTACCTACATGGGGGATTATTATTTACGGTTATGTACCGAAATCGGATGTGAAGTACACTCAAAAAAATTGGAACTATTTATTACAGAAGAGAGCCGGCAGCGTGTGGCTGAGATTTTTGAGAATTATCGTCTGCATAATCATCCCCTCATCCTTTTGAATCCAGGTGCAGCTTATGGTTCTTCGAAATGCTGGACGGCGGAAGGTTTCGCCAGGACAGCAGACCTTTTACATAAACAATTATCCTGTAATATAGCTATAACCTGCGCACCGAATGAAATAAAATTAGCGAAGGATATAGAAAAAGAGGCTAAATCAAAAATAATAAATTTGGGGAATGAGGTTGTATCACTCGATATCCTTAAAGCACTAATAAAAGGATGTACCCTCTTAATTACCGTTGACTCGGGTCCCCGGCATATTGCCGTTGCTTTCAAAAGACCTGTAGTAACCTTAATGGGACCAAATGATCCACGGTATACGGATTCACCTGAAGAGATGGGACAGGTTATCAGGGCGGATGTGGATTGCCTTGCCTGCCATCGGAAGGTATGTCCGAAAGACCACCGGTGCATGACACAGATAAGGCCGGAAGTGGTTGCAGGTGTGAGTGTGGAATTAATTGGTAAGTATATTCAATCTTATAAGGACATAATATTGTGAGCTTTCAGCAGTCAGCTATCAGCGATTGGGCTAAAGTTGTAAGTTGATCGCCAACTGCACGAAGTTGGTTCAATCGTCCACGATTGAGCTGAAACATTCAGCACATTTTGGATATTCCCATACCGTTACAAATAATGTTGTCAGTGTACTACTTGAACAGCCACCATACATAAATACCGTACCCGGATAATAAGAGAAAGCCCTGGAGACGGGTCAGGACGTATTTCCAGGTGATTATAGGAACAAGGAATATGCTGAACATAAGCATGACAGGCAAATCAATACGGAGTGAGACACTGGTAATTTGCAAAGGCCGGATTATTGCAGCAATGCTAAGGACAGCAAGGATATTAAAGATATTACTGCCGAGCACATTGCCTATACTGATATCGGATTCCTTCCGGATAGCAGCAACCATTGATGTTGCTAGCTCAGGCAGAGAAGTACCAATCGCAACAACGGTAAGCCCTATAATAAGGTCGCTAATTCCTACGACTTTTGCAATATAAATAGCTGCATGGACAAGTAAATGTGCTCCACCGATGAGTGCCCCAAAACCAAGAACCATCCATAAGATGTCTTTTATACTCGTGTTGCTTGTTGCACCAATGAATTCCTCGTATTCCAGATATTCTTCTTCAATAGCTTTAGGTTCTTTCAAGGCTACACGATATATGTAAATGGTATAAATAATAACACCAGCCAATAGTATAATCCCTTCCCAACGGCTTAAAATACCATCCCAACCCATAAAATATAACAGCAGAGAAATACCAACCACAATTGGCAGTTCACGGTAAAGAAGTCTCATATCAACTTTAAGTGGCCGGACAATAGCTGATAAACCCAGGATGAGACCAATATTAGCAATATTACTTCCAATGACGTTGCCTACCGCAACGTCATTTAGATGCTTAATACCGGCTATTACACTGGTAACTAGTTCCGGGGCTGATGTACCGAAGGCAATGATGGTAAGCCCTATAACTATAGGTTTAATATTAAACGAACGGGCAAATCTCGATGCCCCCTTTACGAGCCATTCGGCTCCGAAATAGAGCGCTGCAAGACCCGCAAGAAATAATACAATTTGTAGTGGCATATATTTTAATAATAAATAATTGTTTCGTAAAAGGGATAGGATTCTCTGTTAAAATGATTCTACTTTATATGGTAAACTTAAAAACTAAAGAAGAACAAGCATTATACAAATAATTATTAAAAATTACAGTAGAATTTACTTGTAAAATCGGTTGAAAAGCCAAAAATAAGGGTATTTGCTGTTGTAATAAAGAATTTTGTTTTTTAATGCAAATGTTGTAAAATAATTAAGTTTTGCCAAGTATTTAAATTTAACATAACTAAATTATAGAATTACAAGGAGTTTAATGGTGTTAAAAAGTAGTTATTTCAGGAATATAGGTCTCATTTTGTTGTTCTCATCTTTTAGTTTCACTTTCACACTATCTGCACATGAAGGATATGATCATGATCAGGATACGGTAGTTACTATAGAAAAAAAGACTTATATTCATTTTCAATCAGTCTTACTGGCTTATCAATACATTTATAGTTACATGGTAAATGGCGGGTCAAACGAAATTTCCGGTTTGGCTCAAAATTTGATTGATGCTGCCAGCAAAGGTATTCAAACTGAGCCAGACGGGTCTGGTAAACGCATGATGCAGCATATTCTTGAAGGAGCAGAGTCATTGAAAATTGCAAAGAACGTGAGTGAAAGTCAGGAAGCCTTCACTTCAATCAGTAATGCCCTTTTTTCTTTCTTCAAGTCATGGCCGAACCAGTTAATACGTAACAGGCTGAAAGTGTGCCGGTGTAAGAGCGGTCATCAATGGCTTCAACCGGGAAATTCTCCTACTGCATGCCCTTATTCTTTAAATAAATCTTCTCTCTGTTTAACTATAGAGGAGACGATATACTAGCCTTAAATTTGTATATTTATCTTTCTAAAAACAATACAGTTAATGTTGTTGTAAGACTGTATTGTTAACTGGAGAGGCAGGATTCATTTTTTTTAATCTTTTATTGTATAATTCCAAAAGTAAAGTCTTTATAACAGATTCGACCGGGACGCCTCCCTGTTCATAGACAATTTTAGCCATATTTTCTGGTGGTCCCCAGTGTTTATAATTTTGCTTCTGAAATATAACAACCGAGCGTACACCCAATGCGCAGGCCAAATGGACAGGACCACTATCACAGGCAACGAAGAGATTGCAATGTGAGATCATAGACGCAAAAAGCCTGATTGAAGGCTCAAAAATGAGAGGGATATCCTTTTCTAATGATTTTTTAAAGGTCTTTATAAGTTCCCTTTCTTCAGGACCAAAAAAAACAACGGTTTTTACTCCCTGTTCACGAAGGGAAGTTATCAGTTGTAAAAAATTTTCCACAGGCCATCTTTTTCTTTTTCCCTTCCTGCCTCCGACAAAAATACCAATGACGGGGCCATTATCTCCTACTCCAAGGGTTCCAAACATCCTTCGTCCCTCCTCTTTCTCTAACGAAGAGAGTATAACTGAGGGGAAAAAATTTTGTGCTTCTATACCTATAGTACTAAAAAACGGAGTTAAAACGTGATACTTGTTTTTCTCAGCAGGTCTTGGAATTATGATATTAAACCAATGATCCCATTTTCCTTTGCTGCCTATGCGGAAACGTGCACCGGAAAGCCCCACTATGGTTGAGCTCACTGATGATTGGGTACAGCTTACATCAACCGCCATATCATAGTTTTCAGACCTGATTTTCTTTAAAAGAATCAGGTTATTCCATAAGGCACCGGGAAAACGACGGGTAACACTGAAGTGATGATCGATTGGCAGGTTCTGAAAAATGACCCTCGATATGGGTGATCCGGCAAAATCAATTCTGGCATCGGGAAAGTTGTTTCGAAATAGAAATATGGCCGGTGTTGCAAGGATGGAATTTCCCAAACGAAATGATGCACGTACCAGAAGGATTTTTTCGATCCGTTCCCTCCGGAAATCATGCTGCTCTGCATTAGACCTGCACTTGACAAGATACATCATTCTCATGATTAAACGACGAAGCATCTTGTTTAAAGTATAACGCAGTGCTACTTTTGTCTTAAAGAGGTGATGAAAACCGAAGGTATCAAAAAAGATTTTTAATCTATCTTTCAAATTTTTGCCTCTTATTTCAGCCTGAGATCATATCTGAAAATAAAAAACTTTATTATGAATGAAGAGTTCTTTTATCATGTATAGGGAGGATTCCCTCACTTCTTCATTGCCATGGAATTGTTTCCCGGGTTTTCAGACAGGCTCTAGTTTCTATCTTTTACAGCGAATCAAAAGATAGAGGATATAATTATACAAAATTCAGAGATTTTCTCAAAAGTATTTTGTATAATATTCGTCAATGCAGGTTTTAAGACCGGCGGGAAGTTGTTAATTACAAACTTCACGTATTGCTAAAATTAAAGAAGACAAGACAATGACTACAAAGTTTTGGTGGATATGGATGATTATTGCTGCGGCTTTTATTATTACCGAGATTTTCACCCCCGGGTTTTTCCTTCTGTGGTTTGGTATTGGAGCGGCAGTGGCAGGTGTTCTGGCACTTTTAGGCCTCGGCATGGGATGGCAGTGGGGGGCTTTTGTGTTTATTTCATGCGCCCTTTTTGTGGTTTCAAGAAAGTTTGCTGAACGGTTTACCAAAAAACAACCATCAGGAGTTGGTGCCGATCGTTTTATTGGTGAAAGAGGGCTGGTACTGGAAGAAATCGATAATATAAAAAATACTGGTATCGTTAAAATAAGAAATGATAATTGGAGGGCAGATAGCAGTACGGGTGAAGTTATACCTGTAGGAGTAAAGGTTGAAGTTACAAAGATCGTTGGAACCCGCCTTGTGGTCAGAATTTTAAAGGAAGGAGAATAGCATGATATCCGGTGAAATAATTCTATTTGCTATTTTAGCGATTGTAATGTTCATAATAGCTGCTACGGGGATAAAAATTGTCAGGCCCTGGCAGAAGGGATTAATAGAAAGGATGGGAAGATATCAGCGCACGGCAGATAGCGGCCTTACAGTTATTATCCCTTTTTTAGAAAGGATGATCAAGGTAGATATGCGTGAAAAGGTGGTTGATGTCCCTCCTCAGGCGGTAATCACCAAAGACAACGTCGCTGTAGAGGTAGATGCAGTAATATATTATATGGTCACAGACCCTGTACAAGTCACATATAATATTGCCAATTATTACATGGCAATTACCAAACTTGCACAAACTAATTTAAGGAACCTGATCGGGGATTTAGCCCTTGATGAAACGCTTACCTCAAGGGAAATCATAAATACGAAATTACGCGAGATACTTGATACCGCTACTGATAAATGGGGAACTAAGGTTACAAGGGTTGAACTCCAGAGGATAGAGCCACCAAATGATGTTACCCAGGCAATGCATCGCCAAATGAAGGCTGAAAGGGAAAGACGTGCGATGATTCTTGAGGCGGAAGGGCATAAACAATCGGCAATCCTTAAAGCTGAAGGGCAGGCAGAGGCAATAAAGAAAGTTGCCGATGCTGATAAATATCAAAAGTTAACCGTGGCCAAGGGAGAGGCAGAGGCGATCGAAACTGTCTTTGGTGCAATTCATGAGGGGAGGCCAACGAATGACCTGATTGCCATTAAATATCTTGAATCCCTCCAGAAAATTGCTGACGGGCAGGCAACAAAGGTCTTTTTGCCTTATGAGGCTACAGGTATCCTTGGAAGTATTGCTGGAGTTGGTGAGCTTTTCAAAGAAAAGCATTCCCAAGGAGAAGATGAAAGTAAAGGCAAATGAATACAGCGTCCAGCAATAGTTAAGTTATAGCATCCAACAGATGAAACCGAACAGAATATGACGAAAGTTGAGTCTTTGGTTGAATGCAGGTGTATGGAACATACGGAAAACCTTAAAAATGTCGTTGTGAGCGTTCTTTATAATGTCATTGCGAGGGCCTTTTCCGAAGCAATCCCAAAGGCAGAGATTGCTTCGGAAAAGACCCTCGCAATGACCAGAGTGGCAATCTTTCATAAGTTGAGGATATTTTGGTTTCATCCTTTGGATACTATAGTTGCCTTATAACCACTTTCTTTTCCTGAAATAAACGAGCATCGAGAAAGCCACTGCGGCCATAACAAGCAAAATTGCAGGATAACCCCAACGCCAAGTAAGTTCCGGCATGTACCTGAAATTCATTCCATATATCCCGACGATGAAGGTTAGCGGCATAAATATCGTAGCGATAATCGTTAACATCTTCATTACCCCATTTAACCTATTACTGATATTTGAAAGATAGATCTCATGCATTTCAGAACTTATGTCCCTGAATATTTCTATGGTATCAATGACATGGATTGTATGGTCACGGATATCTCTGAGATATATAAGGGAAGATTCTTTAATCAATGGCGATTCTCCTCTACCTAAACTGTTGATTACTTCCCGTAAAGGCCAGACGGATTTTCGTAAAATTACCAAATTCCTTTTTAAATCGTAAATGGTGTGCAGTGCTTCAGGTGTTGGGTGAACAACCAATATTTCTTCCAAAAGCTCTATCTTCTCTTCAAGCACTTCAAGTACGATAAAATAATGGTCAACGATTGAATCCACAAGAGAATAGACAAGGTAATCAGCCCCTGATTTTCTCATGCGACCCTTATTACTCCTGATGCGTTCCCTTACCGCATTAAAGACATCGCCCTCTTTTTCCTGGAAAGAAATAACAAAGTTTGTACCAAGAATTAAACTTATCTGTTCCGCAGTGATTCCATTATTTTTATTGTAATAAAGCATTTTAAGAACGATATAAATGTAATTCTCGAAATCTTCCATTTTTGGACGCTGATCTGTATTCAGGATATCTTCCATGATAAGAGGGTGCAATTCGAAATGTTCGCCAAGTTTTCCCAGAGTTTCGATCTGATGAATACCATCGATGTTTATCCATGTCACCGTGGATTTTCTATGATCTTTATATGGAAAACACTCCTCAACCGTTTTTACCTCTTTTTCGAAAAATTTCGTCTCATCATACTCCATAATGGTGATCTTTACTTCTTCGGTCTTTTTATCTCCAATATGGATAAGGGTGCCGGGTGGGAGTCCTGCCTTTTTTGATCTTTTTTTAGTAAACTTCGGCATAGTGAATTATGAAAAATAAAAAATAATGGAAGTAAATTAGATCTTCGGCGACTTTTTCGATGATGTAGAGTGAAGTGTTACTTCGCTCGTAACGGAGCAATCGCTCCGTTCTACAATTTTTATTTCCCAAGCTTAATTAAGGAATAATAAATGCCGAAGGTAAAATAAAAATGGTATACAACCCGATCCCGAAGGGATGTCATTATTATAGATAATAGATAACCAATAATCAACAACCCCGAAGGGGTGAAATGATTATAGCAAAAGAATAAACCACTTTTAGATTAAATTAGTGATGTAAGTCCCGTAGGGACGATAGAAACAAGCACAATTCAATCGTTCCTCAGTGTTGGTTCAATCGTCCACGATTGAACCTAAACGTTTTGCATGTTTGATGTATTTGTATAATTAAAAACGTACAGGCCTATGCTAAACATATGGTTCAATCTGCAAGATTGAACCAACCTTGAGTTGTCCCTACGGGATTGGTTCTCTATTATTCAATTACAGGCAATAAATTGCTTGCCTTATATGTAGTAGGCTAAAAAAACTTGGATTACATATAAAAGTTGTGTAAAATTATTATTTTACAAATCTGAGGCACGTTTCTTAAAATATATAATATAATAGTATCATGATCAATTCACCAAATTTTAAAAATAGGGATCAGCTATATAAGACCGTTTTTTTCGAAACCTTCGGATGCCAGATGAACAAGCTCGACGCCGAACTTTCGCTCGGACTGCTGCAGGAAGAAGGGTACAGGATTGTTGACAATGTAGATGAAGCAGATGTTATTCTATTCAACACCTGCAGTGTTCGTCAGCACGCGGAGGATAAAGTATATTCGCATCTCGGGACGCTTAAAACCCTGAAGAAAAAACATCCCGATGTTATAGTAGGGGTTCTGGGATGTATGGCACAAAAGGAAGGTGAATTTATATTTAAACGCATGCCGCATGTAGATTTGGTTTGTGGGACCCGCATGTTTTCCCGGTTACCAGAATTACTCCTGAAGATCCAAAACCACGGTTCTCACGTCCTCGCGATAGATGAAGATCAAATCGTTAATGTAAAGAGGGCTGTAACTTACCGGCCAAATATCTGTCAGGCATTTGTGACTGTTATGCGTGGTTGTGACAACTACTGTTCTTACTGCATTGTACCCTATGTGCGGGGTAAAGAGATCAGCCGTACAGTTGCAGACGTAAAAGAAGAGGTACAGGCGCTTGTATTAAATGGCTGTAAAGAGATTACACTTCTCGGGCAGAATATTAACTCGTATGGTAAAAGTTTACAGGGAAATATCACATTGGGAGACTTGCTCTCAGAGTTAAACGATTTAGACGGGCTTGACAGGATCCGGTTTGTAACTTCTCATCCAAAGGATATGTCCCGTGACCTTATCCGCACCATCAGCCGCATTAAAAAGGTCTGTGGGCATCTCCACATGCCTGCCCAGTCGGGATCCGATAGTATACTCAAAAAAATGCATCGTGGTTATACATCGGACTACTACCGCGAATTGATATCCTATGCACGCGGGTGGGTGCCCGGTATTACAGTTGCCAGCGACTTTATCGTAGGCTTTCCTGATGAGACGGATGAAGATTTCCGGAAAACAGTAGAATTGATGGAAGATATCCGTTTTCAAAACTGTTTTATATTCAAATATTCTCCACGTACAGGCACGAAGGCGGCTGAGCTAAATGATAATGTACCTGATGAGGTAAAAAGAAAAAGAAATGCAATACTGTTGGAATTACAGAAACGTATCAGTCTGGAAGAGAACAAAAAGACGATAGGTAAGACCGTACAGGTGCTTGTTGAAGGCGCTAGTAAATCGGATCAAAACAGACTTTCTGGGCGCACGAGGCAAAATCATATTGTTGTTTTCAATGGCTCTCAGGATCTTGTTGGGAATCTTGCGGAAGTTATTATAGAAGAAGTAACAGACCTAACATTATATGGTAAATTAAAGAATTACCCTTAATCCGAACAAGTCAGAAAAGCCAAAATCTGAAGCACGAAATCCGAAACAAATTCAAATAAAAACTTGAAACCACAGATTTCACAGATGGCA
>CAZPUD010000138.1:0-10367 GCA_964589115.1 uncultured candidatus Brocadiaceae bacterium
TATAGACGGATTGTTAATAATATCAATCATAGGAAAAATTTCTTTAGGCAGTGTTTTTCCGAGCATGGCACTTAGTTTAAAAAGCGTTTTTATACTCTGTGAAAGCACATCGATTGTTTCCGATTTTTCTGTAAACTCACGGATCTCTTCTATCCTCGCCTTATAGTAAGGAGATTCCTGTACATACTCGGTAATTTTAATTCTCACCATACCCTCAATAAGGGCCTTTATCGTGTCCGGAGTAGACTCTAATACCTTAACGACCCTAACGGCTGTTCCAATATCATAAAGGTCTACTGGCCTGGGCAGGTCGACATCATACTTCTGTGCCACGATACCAATAAGTTCATTTTTAGTAATAGCTTCATTTACAGCCATTACTAACTCTTTACCGGTTAAAGAGAGAGGAAGAGTCAGGTGTGGGAAAATCACATCGTCTCTCAACGGGATGATATTGATGATTTCTGGAAGATTTACGCCTTCTCGTTTATAAAAAGAGAATCCCGCTTTATCCATTGTTTAAATTCATCTAGTATCAAATCTTCTGATCACTTTTTTCATTACTTTAGCAGAGTAAAGTGAATTACTTGTTTGCTCAATTAAATCAGTAATATTTTTTGTCTCCGGGGTAATCGTGCCTACTCCAACGGTTACATGAAAGGGGATACTGATATTTTTCTCTTCATCTTTTATACAGCATTTTTCAATCTCTTTTACCAAAAGACTTGATACCTTATCTAATTCTTCCTGATGGATTTCGGGCAAAATAACTAAAAATTCATCATTACCGAACCTGGAGACTATGTCGGACGATTTTCTATGCTTCTGAATACATCTGGAAATTTCTATAAGAATGCGGTCACCTATAAAGTATCCATACTGATTATTAATAGATTCGAAATGGTCTATATCCATAAGGATGCATGACAGCGGCTTATTCTGTACCCGTGCCCGGTTAAACTCATTCTGCAGTATTACCAGCGAATAGCGCTTGTTGTAGGCATTAGTTAAGCTGTCACGCACGGCATGTTGATTAACAATGTCATTTAACTGATGCAGCCTGGCATTTAAGTTCTGTAAGTTTTTATCATGTATCTTCTTTTCATCAATATTTATCAGGATACCATAATAATGGGTTATATTACCCCATTCATTCTTAATCGTATTAAGATGATCGGAAACCCATACATATGTCCCATCGTCTTTTAGCAACCGATGTTCCACTTCCGCCTCACTGCCGTTCAATAACTTTTGGATGTGTTTTGATACCTTTTCTCTGTCGTCTGCATGCACCAGTTCGAGCAGGAAATCCCGTTTTCTATAGATCTCGTCAGGTTTGCGTCCAGTTAAATTTTCTATACCATCGCTGATATATTTCATTGTGCCGTCAAATTGGGAAACGTACACGACTTCCGGAACAATATTCATAATCCTACGGAACAATTTTTCGGAAATAATATCCGGTTTATTTTCCGCCGGATCGTCTTGTGCTTCGCGGTTTACGAAAAATTGCATTGTAAGACAGAACGCCAAAACTACGAGACCGAATGTAATTCCTTCCAGTTTAAAAACACTTGCTATAGCACAATTCAGAGCAATAACAGCACCAATAGCACAAATTTTATATTTGGTGATGAGTATCCTTACCATTGATTTTTTCCCTTTGAGAATTATATAGTTCCTCTAAGAGCTTTTTTAACTCTTCTCCCTCAATAACTTCCTGTTCCATAAGTTTCTTTGCCATACCTTCCAGTATTTCTTTTTTACCAGTCAGTAGCTCTTTTACCCGGCGAAACGACTCATCCATGATTTTTTTTATTTCTAAATCGATTTCCCGTGCCGTTTCTTCGCTGTATTCTTTGGCGGCAGCAAATCCCCCGCTCAAAAAGAGCGGCCTGTCACCCTGTTCGAAGGTTACCAGACCCATCTTTTCACTCATTCCGTATTCCTTAACCATCATTTTGGCGATTTCGGTAGCTTTTTCTAAATCATTCCGTGCGCCTGTTGATATCTCAGAAAAGACAATTTCTTCTGCAACCCTTCCTCCAAGGAAAATGGCAATCCGGTCAAGGAGTTCTGCCCTGGTCATAAGATACCTGTCTTCAGTGGGCTTTTGCAAGGTGTATCCAAGTGCTCCGATACCACGGGGAATCATCGAGATTTTTCTGACAGGATCGGCGTACGGCACAGTACACGCAACCAGCGCATGGCCTGACTCATGATAGGCAACAATCTCCTTTTCCCTTTTGTTCATTAAGCGCTTCTTTTTCTCAAGACCTGCCATAATACGGTCAATGGCCTCTTCAAATTCCGGCATACTTACAGCCTTCTTATTTCTTCTTGCTGCAAGCAGGGCAGCTTCATTGACAAGATTTGCAAGGTCTGCACCAACAAACCCGGGCGTCATTGCTGCAACCGAATTGAAATTAACGTCATTTCCCAGCTTCACTTCTTTTGCATGTACTTTCAGTATCGCTTCACGACCGTGAAGGTCGGGTCTGTCAACAACTATTTGGCGGTCAAATCTGCCGGGTCTCAAAAGTGCTGAATCTAACATTTCAGGACGGTTAGTAGACCCCATTATAATAACCCCCTTGTTTGAGTCAAACCCATCCATTTCTACAAGCAACTGGTTTAACGTCTGTTCCCGTTCATCGTGTCCTCCCACAGGATTAGTACCGCGGGCCTTACCCAGGGCATCGAGTTCGTCAATAAAGATAATACAAGGTGCCTTCTGGTCGGCCTGACTGAATAAATCTCTTACCCGTGCGGCGCCTACACCGACAAACATTTCTACAAACTCTGAACCACTCATGTTAAAGAATGGTACGCCAGCCTCACCCGCTACAGCCTTTGCCAGTAAGGTTTTTCCGGTTCCGGGTGCACCAACAAGCAAAACTCCCTTTGGTATCTTCCCTCCTAATGCACGGAATTTTTCAGGTGTTTTTAAAAATTCAATAATTTCCTGGAGTTCTTCCTTTGCCTCATCGATCCCTGCTACATCATCAAAGGTCACATTTAAATCTTCCTGTACATACAGACGACCCTTATTTTTACCGAAGGTCATTATGCTGCCAGCAGGGCCGTAACGTTTAAATACATAACGCCAGATTACGAACAGGATTAATAAAGGTATTATCCAGGAAAAAAAGAACGTCTTAAACCAGGGGCTCTCATAATGTCCTGTATATTTAATATCCATTGACTCCAGGTCTTTTATGAGTTCCGGATCATCCACACGGGCTGTAATAAAAACGGCATTTTTTGTTGTACCGCGTTCCGCCTCCCTTAGTTTACCCCGAATTACGTCATTGGTAATGTGACACTCTAAAACCTTGCCATCTCTGACCATTCTTTTAAAGTCACTGTAAGAAATATCTCTTACCCCAGGATTCATTAAATACATTTGCAATAAGATAAAAAAACCAAAGGCTATAATCATATGCCAAACAGAAAATTTCTTAGGCATTTTCATTTTTATCTTTTTTAAATCTTTAAACATGTCTACTCCTTAATATACTCCTTAGATTGAGATTACACTGTTTTTTGTCAATAATTTTAGCAAAAAAAGTTACGTTACTCAAAGGAACTTTATCATCAGTTTATCTTTACAAATGAATTAAACCAGGTTGGGTTTGAAAATGCAAAACCCAATGATTTTTATTTTTACCCACCCCTTACCCCTCCCAGGAGGGGACTTCTAATATTCCCCTCCTGGAAGGGGACTTTTTAGATTCCCCTCCTGGGAGGGGAATAAGGGGTGGGTTTTATCCCGTGTAGGGACACGGTGCTCCGTGTCCCTACCAATTCCCCTGTAGAGACGCAAAATCTTGCGTCTCTACAATTGGGCTAGTACACTGTCAACATAATTGTTAATAATAGATTATATAGTATCTGTCATTGCGAGGGCGTTTTTCCCCGAAGCAATCCTTTTTGAAGTACCCAGGAGATTGCTTCGGAAAAGACCCTCGCAATGACAAGCTATGCCTCTTTTGGATATTCCCATACCGTTACAAATAATGTTGATAGTGTACTAGAGGTGTGTTTATTCATTGTTTAATAACAAAGTATTTAGATTTAATATACGATCAAGCCGTTAGTCCTATTTGTTTATAAATTAGATCAAAATTAATTTCCAGTTCTATCACCTCGGAAGCACGCTGTATTTTCGCCTTACTGTGAAAACTAATGTACCCTGAAAGGTTCTCACAGACTTCAACCGCAGCTGCTGTATCGGACTGAACAATCATAACTGGTGTACCAACTTCCTGCGCGCGTCCGAGGATAGAAGCACTCGGGTAAAACCCGCCTGTAAGGATAAGGCATTTCGTGGAGGTCTCCAGGGCAGCCAGTTGTATGTCGCTTCGATCACCGCCCGTAATAACGGCCTTATTCGGAACCCTTCGAAAATAGTTCAACGCACTCTCAACATTCATTGCTCCTATCATAAAATGCTCAATTAGTTCGTCTGTTTTATCTTCACAACAAAGGATATTCCCATTGAGCGCTTTTATGACTTCCATGATTGGTACAGCTCCAAGGATAGGGTCTTTTTGAATAATTCCTAAAGTAGAAATCCCGTTATTCTTCAGAAATGGTATGAGAATTTCCCGCACATAAGATAATTTTTGGGGAGGGACAAGGTTAAATATTACACCCAGCAACCTGTCTCCAAGCATCTTTGATGCATAGAGGAACCCATCAAGCATATCGATATGTGATTCGAATTTATCCATAAAAATTACCTTTGAACCGGATTCTTTAATAAAATCAAGTTCTGAAAAATGCAGACATGTACCTCCGGAAAGCCTTCCCAATCCTCTGGCAATCATGATATCTTTTCCTTTTGAGACATGGTTGAACGCAGACATTGTTTTCCGGCGGATGTCTAATTCCTCACCGGTTACCAGGCGCCTTATAAGATCGTCAGTCAATACCACGGGGCAAATTGACTGAAGAGGTTCATTCACTTCCAGTGTTTTAGAGAGGAAAACGGCATCTTCATCGGTAAGTATATCATCAATAAGAACAGGAGAAAATCCAACCGGTTTAAAATATCCAACCTGGTAACCATCTTTCTTGAATTTTAAACCCAAGCCAAGGCAAATCAGATTCTTCCCGGAAAAAGGTGAAACTGAGGCAACAAATATGGGTATCATGATAACCCCCCCTTTATAGTATTACTACTATATAAAATCCTTTTTGTAAATTATTTGTAAGCATTCAGCTATCAGCATTCAGCATGGAGTAATGGAGTATTGGAGTAATGAATTGTTGTTGTGAAAAAACTCCATTACTCCACTTCATCCTATGGTAAGACGTGCGTCTATAGCTATTGCACCTTCACCCTGGGGAAATACCCTCAGCGGATTTATATCCATTTCCATTATTTCAGGGAAATCGATTACCATTTGGGAGAGTTTTAAGATAGTATCTACAATAGCATTCATATCCACTGGCTTTTCTCCACGCACGCCCTTTAAAAGCGGAAAAGACCGGATTTCCTGAATCATCTCTTTCGCATCATCCAATCCAATGGGTGCAATTCTAAATGTTACATCTTTTAATACTTCTATATAAATACCACCGAGACCAAACATTAAAAGAGGCCCAAATTGGGGATCTCTCGACATTCCGAGGATTACTTCCTTTCCACCGGTAACCATTTGTTGTACCAAGATACCCTTTATATCAGCGCCAGGCATTAAACGGCGTGCCCTTTGGATAACTTCACGAAAAGATTTTTGTAACTCTTCCGCATCCTTTATCCCGACAATAACTCCTCCGATATCTGATTTGTGAAGTATATCAGGTGAGGAAATCTTGATAACAACAGGATACCCAATCTCCTTTGCTGCTTTTACAGCTTCAGCTTCTGAGGCAGCAAGTATGCCTTTTGGAACCTTGAAACCGTAGACCGAGATTGCATATTTTGCTTCTTCTTCACTCAAGTGTTGATGTCCGGCTTGTCTGACCTTCTTAAAGAGGGACGATACCTTTTCCTTTTCAACTTCAATTCTTTGAATGCCGGGTATTGGTTTTTTTTGCCATAAAGTATATTGGTACATAGCCTCGATGGCGGATACTGCACGTTCGGGAAACGGGTAATTCGGTACATTTCTCTGGCACATAATTTTGAAAGCAGTCTCAATCCTTTTACCACCCATAAAAGAAGCTACTATGGTTTTATCTGTTTGATCGGAAACTTCTGCAATTACCTCGGCAGTCTTTTCTATTTCCGTCATGGCCTGTGGTGTCAAAATGACGAGAACTGTATCCACATTCGGATCCTCTACAACTTTTTCAATAGCCAGTTTATACCGGTCTGCCCCTGCATCTCCCAGTACATCTACCGGGTTATATACATTTGCCATAGCCGGCAGGGAAGAACGCAGGTAATCAATAGTGTTTTTGGAAAGTGCTGCTATTTTCAATTTCGAACGTTCCACTGCATCAGCCGCGATAATGCCGGGTCCGCCCGCATTCGTAACTAATGCTATTCTTGGTCCTTCCGGCGGGAGTTGATAGCTGAATACCCTGGCAAAGTCAAAAAGTTCCTCAACGGTCTTTGCACGTAAAATACCAGATTGTTTAAACGCAGTGTCAAATGCATTTTCTGAACCGGCCAAAGTTCCTGTATGGGATGAAGCGGCCTTTGCACCGGCGGCAGTCCCTCCTGATTTTATAATAATCATGGGCTTTAGTTTTGTAGTTTTCTGTGAAGTATGAATAAATGCCGTACCATTTTTTACACCCTCCAGATAACCAAGAATCACCTTTGTACTGGCATCCTCTTGTAATGCTCTTATAAGGTCTACTTCATCAATATCTGTTTTGTTTCCAATACTAATGAACTTTGAGAAACCAATATATTCCACTGCTGCTAAATCTAAAATTGAAGTACAGAGTGCACCTGACTGTGAAAAAAATGCAATATTGCCCTCTGCGGGCATATCGGCAGCAAATGAGGCATTAAGAGATGATTGGGTATTGATCAAACCAAGGCAGTTTGGCCCTAACATGCGTATAGAATGATGTCTGACTTTCTGGTATAATTCCCGTTCCCTTTCAGCCCCGTCAGCCCCGCTTTCTTTAAAGCCGGCACTAATAACTATAATAGAATCGACGCCTTTTTCGATACACTCATCTACCACGTTACTTACATATTGAGCCGGTATGGCAATTACAACAAGATCGATCGTATCGTTAATCTCTTTGATGTTTCTGTATGCTTTTATACCCAGGATACTGTCAACCTTGGGATTTACCGGATAAATTTTTCCTTTATACCCGTATTTAATCAGATTTTTAAGTAAATTATGCCCTACCTTGCCTTCTTCGCGGGAGGCACCAACAACTGCAACCGTTTTTGGAGAAAAGAAATGTCTTAGCATATTGTCTTATCTCTTTATAGTATTTTCACCAGCAGTATCCTGTTCATCTTCCGGTAATAAATCAAACATGTTTTTAATAGATTTTCTAATGGGTTTAAACGGTACCGAATGAATTTCGGGATGTAAAAAAGTGCCTTTAACCTCAACCATGGTTAATTGTTTCCGTACGCCGCCAACGATAAAATCGTATACCCTTCCCACTATAGGAAGCTGCGAAAGCAAACCCTTACTGAATCCGGCTACAATGGTTAAATGGAGGTCACCGTTTAAACTGATATTTCCCCGTCCATTGAGTTCGACTGAGTCGCTGTAAATCCTTCCGTCGTCAATCTGTATTACACCGTCTTTAACAGTAAACTTCGCTTCTGCACTGTGAAAACTTTCTTTTTTAGGTAAGCTGAGATTGAGAAAGTTAAAAACACTAAGGATGATGGGAACATCAGAGAGATATCCCCTGTTAACGCTTATTTGTCCTTCCGCAAAAAGATCCTTGGGATCTGTTCCGCTTCCATGATACTTTGTCCTGCCGAAAAGAAGGCCAGACCATGGTTTCTCTATCTTAGCAGCCCTTTGGGTTAATTCTTCAATACTGATATTTGAGAAATTTAGCTCACCTCTGTAGTGATATGGATTGGTATCTGTACTAATAGATAAAGTCCCCTCTACATGGCCGCCATAGTATTTTGCATCGATATGTTTACTAAATATCCGGTCCTTGTTGATTTCCAGCAGCCCGCCTATCCCCCATAGAAAGAACGGACGTCCTCTGTTACCAACCTCACAATTCTTAAGGTCTATTTCTACTGAAAGCTTATTGGCTTTTTCTTCTTTATAACCTTGAAAATTAGCGGTAACACCTACTCTACCTCTTGGATTCAGGCGTGCCAGCATCTTTTCATCAATCTCCTTTTTGGACAGATTCTCTAAAAGGGTTTTTGTAATAATCAAGCTCGGCATATGAAAATTGAATATCCTGCGTTCACTTCTCATATCATATATACCATTCATCTCGGTAAAGAGTGATTGGCCATCACATTGTATAAAACCATTTGTATTTTTAAAAAGTATAATATTGTTGCACAGCTTGAATTGTCCATTTACGTATGATACAGGGAAGGAGAAATCAGAAGGGTTTATCTCCAGACCTTTACAATCTACCACGAGGAAGCTGCAGCCTTCCTGTTCCTTCAATTCGTTATACTGGAAGGTTAAGTCTACGAAACCAGTTGGCCTTATCCTCTGCCACACCTGTTCACCAAATTCGGGTATATTTTTTAAAAATTCTTCGTTTACAAATAAATTAGGAATAGTTATTACAAGGCTCTTTTGAGAATCGTGGAGGGCAAATTCTCCTTTAAATTCAGCCTGAGAAATGGTGTTTCCACTCCTAATGTAACCGATGACCTTCTTCAGATATAATTTCTCCGTGTTTAACTCTATATCACCACTCAAATCGTATATCAAAAACGGCCAGTCTTCATATATAACCTTAAGTCCGTTAAGGCCGACGTCAATGATATAGTCCGTCTTTTTCTGCCCGTTTCGGTTATTAAAATTGACTTTGCAGGATACACTAATCTTTCCTGTAGGTTTGTAATCGTTCCATAATCTCTCCCCGATATACGGGAATCCGGATAAAAATGCTTCATTAAGCGTAAGGTTCTTTGCAGATATTTCAATATCGAGACTCGGGGTATCGGGATGAAGTTTTATGATAAAAGAGTAATTTCCCAAAGATTCATCGTGTATATCTCCTTCAGCAACAATGTCCTTAAAAGAACCTGCGTAAGGTTGAAATGCTATATTTATACCGGAAACTTTGATTTCCGGGCTTTTTGCTTGTGGATCTTCCTTGACATGTACCTTTAAATTTCTGATCTCGATACCGCCGCTCAGTACATCCGTATAGACCGGCATATCAGCTTTATCGAAACTTGTTTTCAGAGTATCCAGAAGAGACCAGATATCTGAAGGCTTTTCGATGGTCAATTCAGGTGAAACAACAACGGCATTGTCGATATTGAGCTTCCCTCTTACAAGACTTTGCGGGCTATATTTTAGCACAACTTTAGGAATTTTAAGAGATTTACCTTCTAAACCCTCTGATGTGCCGGTAAATATGAGATTATCTATGACAATGCCACCGAAAAAGTCCATGTGTGCACGGTCTATTTCCGCCTGTCCAAAGTCTCCAAGCATGTTTAACAAGCGGTTTTTTACTGCTTCGTCAGATGTGGTCCTCTTTACAATAACATAACCAAAGACTGATATTCCAATAATAAGGAAGCTAAGAACGGAAATAATAATTAATATTTTTTTCATTACTATCCATTTTCGATGAACAGAATGTAATATGATAATTAAGGTTACTGTTATTCGTGATTTATTTCAAGTTTAAATTTCCAAAAGGGTTAAAATAGGCAAAGGGTAAAAATTCTTGCCGTATATAGGAAGTTGGCATATAATCTAGCAGTTGCTTTGATCGGGCAGGTTGAGTGGAGCGAAACCCAACTTTAAGGTCAAGTAGCAAGTAGCAGGGGGCAAGGTTTACCAATATTTTCCCTTGCTCCTTGCCCCTTGCAACTTGATGTTTAGGAATTTCAATCTTGGTTTCTCCTCTAGAAAGAGTGGATTAAGGGGTGTTAGAGGGGAGATAAAAGTTACCGAAGACCTAATTTGTTTCTCATGATGAAAATGCAAAAAGAAATATTGGAAAAGGAATTCCCCATTCATAAAGAATATATTCAGGATATGTTTGAAGCAGGTCAAACCCATATCTTCAGGTGGTGGAATGAAATATCCATTCAAGAAAAGAAACATTTAATAGAGCAAATAACCTCTATCGACTTCAGGTCCGTTTACAAACTTTTCAATGATAATCCACAGAAAAGTGCCCGTACCTTTCGGGGTATTTTAGCACCTCCGGAGGTTATAACAGTACCTGAGAGTGCATCAGAGAAAGAAGAGGCACAG
>CAZPUD010000139.1:0-10322 GCA_964589115.1 uncultured candidatus Brocadiaceae bacterium
AAGGGCTCAGAATAGGAGGAAAAGATAAGGTGGGCACAACTCAGAGATTAATCAAAAGATTAAAAGATTGCGGTGTAAACACTGATGAAGTTATATATTCCCTATGCGTAGGAGATATTGTTGAATGTGTCGCTGAAGTCTACGGTGAAGAGGTTTTAAATCTGACAGATGAAGAACTCAAAGAAATTGTTGATATGGGTGTTAAAAGTACAGAACACATTGATTGGTGTAGTCCAATAGAATATTCACTGGAGAAACCAATTCATGAAATAAAGAATTTACGATAGAAGGTAAAATCGCAAGGATTGATAGATGGAAGGTTTCTGCAATAACCCATCATCAAGCAAGTATCGCACCAATCGTACAGATCTACCAGCCAAAGCCATTTAATATCACTTCACATCATAAATCTTTTAGATCACACCCACAAGCTACCACTAATAGCATAAGTACAAACTCTTAAGCATTATTTTCATCAGACTGATCATCTTTAAATCAGTTTTTCTCAGAATAATAATCCGTTCTTAGTATTTGTTAACTCATTTAAGAAAGGAAAGACTTTATGCCCAAAATCACGCCAGAAGTATTTAAACATGGTATGAGCGAACTCTTATCACGTTGTAAAGATCCGTCAACAAGTGAAGAGGGTGCTAATGTTGCCGTATTCGAAGGTGCCATACTTATGTGCGCTGCATTATCGCAGATCGGATACAGAGATGGTGCAGAGATATTTATCGAAATGTGCAGGTTTGTTTCTCAAACAAGAAAAGCCGTAATTCATCACAACTAATAAGTTTTCAGAATGTGACCAGTGCAAAAATGCTTTTCATGTATCGATGACAGGAAAAGAAGTTTTTAACAATCCATGAAATTAGAAAGGAGAAATAGTATGTCTACTAATCTAATAACAGCTTCAGTTCAGTGGAGGAATCGTCCGGCAGACGAACGATTTAGAACCTTAGAAGAACTGAAAAATGCCGTTTTAAACCGCAAAAATATCTCATTTGAAGGTATTGCAGAAATAAAAGACTTAACGGTAACACCTGTAGATGATTCCATAACACTTGACTTTGACGGGCAAAATCTTGAAGTAACCCATTGGTCGTTTGGTCAGTTGTGTAACCTTTCAGGTGCTCCTCCATCATATTTGAGGATACTACCGCCAGACCTTGTGTCAGATAACCTAAACTATGCCTTACCCAGGACACGTGAGTCGGCAAAACTTCTGTTAACAGCAAATGGAACTTCGACATTACGGGCATTTACGTCAGAATCTTATGGGAGAATTTGGGATATTGATGTTGTTAGAGCAGTTGAAGGTCTCTGTGAAAGAAACCCTAGTTGGCATAATCCACCTGCTTACAGAAGAACTGTTACAGACAGATCTGAAATGGAAAATGCGGGTCTCTATGCCTCGGATCGTGATGTTTTCATGTTTCTAGTGGACGAAGATCACCAGATCGAGATTGGTAACGAAAGGCTTTCAAGAGGTTTCTTTGTTTGGAATTCGGAAGTAGGAAAGTCCAGTTTTGGCCTTACCACGTTTCTCTATCGTTACATTTGTGGGAATCACATCGTGTGGGGTGCGCAGGAAGTCCGGGAAATCCGCATCAGGCATTCGCTGCATGCACCATCACGTGCATTTTCAGAAGTTATGCCAATACTGAACAAGTACATTGAGTCGTCTACAAGTTATGAAACACAAACCATCAAAAAGGCTATGGAGTATCGGCCAGCAAGGAATAAAGAGGGTGTGACTGAATGGTTACAGAAAAAAGGCTTTACAAAGGCGGTTTCGGAAAAAGCTTATGAATATGCCGTTCAAGAAGAAGGCAGTGGTACGAGTCTTTGGAATATCGTTCAGGGTTTCAGCGCAATGGCACGTGATAAGAAGCACGTTGATGCACGGATAGATATAGAAAGACGGGCAGGAGGACTGCTCAATGTCTTAAATTGAGAAAGGAGCTTTTGTGGGATACGTAAAATATGCATGGATAGGGAGTCAGATAACCAAAGAAACTATGGCAAAACTGTACCAGTGTAAACAAAAAACAAAGAAGCCTATTACCCGGTTAGTGGCAGAAGCAGTTGAACAGTACATAAACAATTGTCAGGAATGTGCTGATTGCAACGACGACAATCAGATTAATCGATAGGAAGATAATTAGTCAACATTACTAAATGAAAAAAGACATTCGGCACAACCGTTTAATAAATTGCTTGTGGTAGAGGAAATAAAAAAATCCGATTAACTTTCAGAAAGGAGTTCACTATATGTTCAGAAAAGCACAAAAATCTCTTAGTAAAGCGCGGATTTGCTTAGCAGGGCCAGCCGGGTCAGGAAAGACATATTCCGCATTACTCATAGCATCAGGATTAGGGACAGGTATAGCCATGATCGATACGGAACACGGAAGTGGTGATCTGTATTCAGACAAATTTGCTTATGATATCCATAGATTAAGCCCACCTTATGAGAGTAAGAAGTATATTGATGCGATTAGGGAAGCTGAAAATTGTGGTTACGATGTCATAATCATTGATTCACTTACCCATGCCTGGGCAGGTGAAGGAGGGCTTTTGGATATGAAAGACAAGATCGTACAATCGGGTAAGGGAAACGATTTTACTTCCTGGAGATATGTAACGCCGCTTCACAACCAATTGGTAGAGTCAATCCTTCAATCAAAGTGTCATATAATTGCCA
This sequence comes from uncultured candidatus Brocadiaceae bacterium, assembly GCA_964589115.1. Classification (GTDB taxonomy): domain Bacteria; phylum Planctomycetota; class Brocadiia; order Brocadiales; family Brocadiaceae; genus JBDIVL01. The sequence goes on from CAZPUD010000139.1 coordinate 2,708, forward strand.
CTGCCAGGTCCAAAATGAAATATGCACCAGAAGAAGATAATGGGAGAATTAAGAAAGTCCGCAAAATAGGACTCGATCCGGTGCTAAGAGAAGGCTTTGAATATGAATTTAGCGTTGTTTTCGATATATCATCCGAACATGTCGCAACTTCATCAAAGGATCGTACAGGCCTGTTTGACGGCCAGTTCTTTACACCCAGCCGCGAAACAGGTCAGAAAATTCTCTCATGGTTAAGCTCAAGTAATACTGCTCCTAGGAGTAACATACCAGAATCAGAATCCCAAAAGAACATGAGAGAATTAGGTAAATTTGTTGATGATGCATTTTCTGGGACAAAAAGGGTAATAAGGGAAGAGGCATATCCACATTCCAAGCCAAATACGGAAAAGATTACCGCACATCTTTAAGAGTATAAAAACAACAAAAGAAGAAAGAATAATAAAAATCTTTATAAAGGAGGAGTTATGCGTCTAAATTTCAGATTCTACTGTTTTATATTTGTACTGGCCATGCTGTTTTCTGTTCATGAGACCTTACTGGCAGCAATCACACCTAAAATCGCAACTGGAGAAGGATACAGTATTGCCCTAAAACCGGATGGTACGGTCTGGTCCTGGGGGAGTAATGAGAATGGGGCATTAGGGCGAGCTACAGAGAGAATTTGTGGAATCCCCTCATGGAAAGATGAGAGGCTTAGCAAGATCCTTATTTCAAAAGTAGACGATATAAACGATGTAATTGATATCGCAGCCGGTGCGTATTTTGCCCTTGCTCTTACGCGAGAAGGTACCGTATGGGCATGGGGGGAGAATGGACATGGACAATTAGGAAACGATGATTACGATGAAAGTGAGGTACCGCTTCAAGTACCTGGCCTTGATAATATGATAGCCATTGCAGCAGGGTATTATCATTCGGTTGCCTTAAGATCAGATGGTACTGTATGGGCGTGGGGAAATAACCTGGATGGCCAGTTAGGTAACGGTAAATACGGTGACAGTAAGAATTATACACCAAGACAAGTTAAGGGTCTTGATAAGGTGATTGCTATTACAGCGGCAAAGACCTACACCCTTGCTCTACGATCAGATGGAACTGTCTGGGGATGGGGAGATAATTCAGATGGGCAATTAGGAAATGATCTCTACAATGAGAGGGCTGTACCGGTACGAGTAGGTACCATTGACGGAGTAGTTGCAATTTCTGCTGGAGTAAGCTATGCCATGGCCATCAAGTCAGATGGTACGGTATGGATTTGGGGTGAGAATGATTGCGATCAACTCAGGAAAGATGGTAAAAAAAGCAGCCCTATACCATCACAGGTAAATGGAGTTGATCATATAGTTGCAATTGCGGTAGGGAATTCCCATAGTATTGTCCTGAAATCAGACGGTACGGTATGGGCATGGGGAGAAAATAGGAGTTTCCAGCTAGGCAATGGTACTCGTGACAAAAGCTGCATACCAGTAGAGGTATACGGTCTGAATGATATAATTGCAATCGCAACGAAGTATTCTCATAATGCTGTGATAAAATCAGATGGTACGGTCTGGTCTTGGGGACATAATACTCAAGGTTCGTTGGGTAATGACATAGAAGACGATAGTGCTATACCTGTACAGGCAATGGGCTTTAATGCTAATGCTCCTACGGTACTTCCTGTGGCTACTACTGTTCTGGCAGAAAATATTACGACAAGCTCTGCCACGTTATGCGGTACGGTACATACAGATGAACTTCCTGCATTTGCGATATTTGTTTACGGGGATGAAGAATTAGAGGTACAGACCCTAACCGGAACAGGTACGACAAACGTACATTTTGAATTACGTGAGTTGTCGCCTAATACCACGTATTATTATAGAGTTCTGGCTAAAAATGGTACGGGTATTGTATATGGATCTGAGACTTCCTTTACTACACAATCAACAGAGAAAATATCTCCGCGTGAATCTATGGAGGTAACGGAAGTAACTCCAAAACCAATCGTAACACCAGATCAAGAGGCGAAAAGAAAGGGAAAAAGTAAAAAGACTGATAAAAAATCAAAAAAATCATCATTTCCAGAAAAGATCGATAGTCTTATCAAGAAAATGCAGAATAGTAATCGGTAATAGATTGGCAGTGTTCTTTACAAGAAAGGCGTTATTATAATCGTAATAGCGCCTTTTTTTAGCTGTTACTTTTTATATCTCTATCTCTTTCTTTAGGTTTATCTATTGTGCTTTTCATATTTCGTGTTTCTACTCCTTGAGTACGCTTCCGCTACAGTTTAATTACCTTTAAATCATTTATGTTGTCGAAATGCGCGTCTCCTGTAATAAGAGGCAAATTTTGTTCTCTACAGATAGATGCAATCCATAAATCATTTTCAGGAATAGGGCGTCCTTTTTGCTTTAATTCTAATCTTATGGAACTATAATGGTCGGCTGTATTTCTTGTAATATTTAAAACATTGCAGACATCAATAAATTCATTATAGATTTTAAGGTTTTCTTCTTGGCGAGATGAGTTTCTGGCAGTAAAGAGAAGTTCTGCTATTACAGGAATTGGAAGACAAAAGGTTGATACGGTGGCAAGCGTCTTGATTATTTTAGGATCATTCTTAAATAATCGTATAACAATATTTGTATCGAGGCTAATCCTTCCACTCATCCAGGTTTATCCTTTCAAACTCCTCTTCCACTATTTTTAACATTGTATTTGCCTCATCTTCACTCAATATGCCAGCAAATCTTAGGATAGGAGACAACTCCTTTTGCTTAACAGCAATTGTTACTTCAACCTCTGTATTTTCTCCTATTCCTTCAATTGGCTCCAACGGCCTTAATATTCCGTGTTCATATATTGCATGGATAGTTTTCGTCATTTTTTAACACTCCTTTTACACGATTGTGTCAAGTTTAATAGCTTATCTAACCACTTTTATAAGCTTATGGATATTGGTTTTTATTGTACACCAGATGAAGCGTAAATATCTATGATAAAATGTAAAATAGATTTCACAAACATGCATACTGAACCCATAAATAATGGACAGAGGTAAGAAGGTGAAATCAAGAACAAAAAAGGTAGAAGTAGGGCAACCTATTTGACACTGTTAAAGATTAAAAATAGAACTTGTAGAGAACGTATCTGGCGCTGCAATCTTGTATGATAAGTTTTAAATCCAAATACAGTTACTAGAACTCATCCTAAAACCCCAATTTAGCATATATAAGCATTCTAAATCCTAGCATTTATAAGGATTTTTCAATGCAGATATAGGTTTTGTGCTAGCTTCTAATCTTCTTCAACCTCCACTGTAAGGTAATAACTATCGTTGTCTAGTTCGGAAATTATATCTTCTGGTACAAACTTCTCACATCTTTTGTTAATACGCCCCCTCAATTCTCTTATATTATTTACTTTTTTTTCAATATCTGCTTTTTTGTAAACTTTCCATATTTGCCCGGCAATCTCCTCTATTGTGCGCCTATCGGTACGGAGAAAATCGAATAGTTCAGTCTCTTTCCTTGTCAATACAACCTGTGGTGTGTTTTTCTCTCTAGAGAAAAGGACAATCCTGTCTTTTTTCCAAGTATAGAACAATTTGTTTATTCGCTTTACTGCCTTGACTGGCTTTTCTTGTATGCTTACCGGTGCCTGTTTCTCTGGTTCAAGATTTATCATTTCAAATTGCTTTATGAAATATTTCGGCAAACTAGCTACGTCGTTTATGGCAACAATAAGCAGTCCAAGTCCTCCATATAATCCTCCAATATAATCTTCTATCTTCCCTGCTATGAAATTCAAAGAATCCTTGCTTAAATTTTCTAATCCACGAAGAAATAATAGACCGCCTTTTTCTAAATAAATATTAAATAAAGGGGTATTAAATACTGGATCATCTTTATAGAACAGATCATCAATAATTTCTTTATCTGTGTAGTCCGAATAGTTTTTATATCTAAAACTGCCTTCGAGTCTATTGTTATAAAGATAGCATGCAATTCCTTTGATTAAATCATTATTTTCACCATTAAGTAATACACATCTGTTAGAATAATGTAAGTTCTTAATTTGTTCGTATATTTTACCTTTGTTTATAGCCTTAATGCTTTTTCCAATTTTTCAAATATCGTATCTGGTGTTTCAGCTTGGAAATCTAAAATTCTTTGGATTTCCTCGATATCACTTACTGGTAGTGGATTATGCAATTTAATAAGATTTGGCACATAACCTTTAATTGTAAGCCGGAAAGCAAATTTACAAATCTTAAGAAAATCGTTCTCATTTTTTATATTCATCGGTCATCCCTCTAAATAATGACTTCCTCTCAAAATGAAATTAAGGGAAAACCGTGTAGAGGTCACGGCTTTTCGGGAGCGACTCTATCCCTCGATTATTTTTAACATCTAAATTGCATTTTTAACTTACTCCCCTGTATGACAATTATTGAACTAAGATCCTCTTAATGATAAAAACTATATGATTTTCATACTCGGAGCAATATTTTTATATTTTTGCACTAACCGAGCAATTCCGTCTGTTCTTTGAGATGAATAGATATATCGGAGGGCGGAAGCAACAGTCTTCCTGTTTATATTCTTTATTAATTCATGGCTTCCCTGAATAAAACCTTCTCGCAAGTTTTTTTCCCATGTACCAATAAAAGCCACTTCACTTGATATGGGAAAACTAACCTCTACATTTTTGTCAGTAAGACTAACACCGAAGAATACGTTATGATTACGAGTTGGATCGTCATAATATAATGGATTATCTGAAGTAAGTAATTTGAAACGATCAGTAGCTTTTATAAACACCCAAGTCATGTTATTGAATATTTCCGATAATTCCAGACCGAGAAAGATCATACTTAAGCTTACATGGGGTTTTACATGAATATCGTATTTACCTTCTAGCTGATATTTTCTCAGGGTCTCTATTTCCATACCTATTTTTTTCCCCGTATCATGTTCAAAGCTATCAACCATCTCTTTGAAAATTTGCTCATTTGAGGCATTCATTTCTAAAAAGAATTTGAAGAGTTTTGCAACAGCACTCTCAACGTTTTTTCTGAAATTTGGTACACGAGTTAAAGAAATACCAAGATAGCGTGAGAATATTTTGCGTTCTTCTTCGTTAGGCATATGGAAAGACTTGAGTTTCTCAAATATCTGAGCTGCTGGTGTTTCAAATTTGTTGAGAATGTCTTCTAGTGTCTCAGTATCTTTTTCTCCTGTAGTTGTAATGTATGAATGATAATGCCTTTCAAAAGCAATATTTTCAGGCTTTGATTTAAAAATACAATCCTTACCTTTTTCATAGACCCAAACAAAGGGATGATTCTTCGGGTCTATAAAGCCTTCAAGATAGAAAACAGGATTATAATGATGTCTTGTCTTCTTTGCCAAAATAGTAAGGAAATAATTTTTAAATGAAGTTTTAAATTTACTATTGGCTTTAATTTCGGTTATCTTAAAGCCAAGTTTCTGTTCGTAACATGGGAGCATCTCTTACTTTTTAATATTAGCAGGATAAATGGTGCTACCAGTCTGGAAATGAAAGACCCGATGTGCCTACTTTGATTATGTAGAAAACTTTTTATTTTCATCGTAACTAATGCTACGGTAATGTGATACTTTCCATTCTCATCTTGGACTTGCACATTAACTATTTGTTTATTTTTGTTCAGATATAATCCAAGTTTTCTTTTTATCAACATAGGCAAAAAGTTAACTGCTTTTTTCTATTTCCACAATCCTATCTTACTTTTTCCTCGGTTAGTATCTTTCCATTAAATAGGTAAAAATACTCTAGCATTCTACTGTTTTTGTCTCTGTCACCGTTTCTTTTCGTCTTACAGTTTCCTCTATTCCTTTCCTTACATCTTCTGGTTTTCTTGCAATCGCATATTCCCATATTCCGTAACTTCCTTCGGCATTCACTGCATCTACCCATCTTTTGGCTGCCTGGGCTTTGATTTCAGCGAGTTCATCAAATCCTTTGGTTTCAATAATGAGGTGGATAGGTGGCTCACATTTTAAGCGTATGATAAAATCTGGCATATAATCATGGGGTTGACCATTATGCAAATACGGAATAGCAAAACCAAGTCCGGCATTTTTTACAAATGCATCGACCATTTCATGGTTATCAATAACATATGCCGCAGCCTGTTCCCATTTCTTCGTATCAGCAACAACGTAATTTAAATGACTATGGATAACTTCTCGGACATCCTTGCTTGTCCAAAAATCTACCTCTGCCGTAGAACCTGGCCCACGGCTTGTCTCGTAGCGTGGTATCTCCGGCTCTTCCCCCATAGACTTATCAGGTTGTATTGCCTCTACCAATCGTTCAATTACCCATCCATAATAGGGAGATAGGAATACATCAAGAATCTCTGCTGGTGAAATGGGCTGAACTTTTTCCTTTAAATATTGTTCTACAATTTTTGCCACTTGTGGAAACAGAATATGTGAAGGAACCGTACAATCCGGCTGCTTAATATAATTTCTAGTAAGATCACGTCCCATTTCAAATACCAGTTCCTGAAAACGGCGTCCTGAACGATACGGATTCAAATCCACACTTTCAATCCTTCCTGGCCCGGTAAGCGAGTAACGACCTTGATTATTGGGAAGCCCTGCTTGCATATCAACTTCAGGTGGAATATTTATTGGATCAAGCCGTAATGGTGCGACAGAATTCCAGTCGACAGTAATACGATTACGAATTGCCTGCTGATAACCTTCAACACGCGGGAATTTTATCTCATACTGAACCTTTCCCGGTACTGCCGTGATATGATGCCGTTTTGCTGGAAGATTAGAACCTGTCTTATTTTGCTTAAAAGGAATTACTTCAAAAGGAACACCGAATACTTTGGCAACCTCTTCAGAGAGTTTTCCGTCTTCTCCAACTTCGTAATTTGAGCGTCTTAATCCCCGTCCCACTACCTGTTCACATAGGAGCTGAGACATAAATGGCCTCAGTCCTACAATGTGGGTAACTGTGTTACAATCCCAACCCTCCGTAAGCATCCCAACACTTACTATGCAACGAACATCCCTGCCGGGGCGGGTGAAGTGAACGACCGAGTTTCTTTGCCAATTCTTCAAATCCTTCAGGATATATCGCCCGTCCCTGACGATCCCTTGTCCAATCAGTCTTTCCTACAGTATCAAGCGTAAACCTCATCCATCGGGATTCTTCACTTTTGGGCACTTCTATATCCGTCTCATGAACTACTTTTGAATCTACCCTGATAGTATAAATATTCCCATCTCGATTAAGAAGCCCATTGATTCCTGATGAAGGTATATCAGTCGGCGGTTTATCCTCAGCAAGCCATTCATAGACCACCTTTGCTATTTTGGTGTTTTTACAGACAAGAATAAAAACAGGAGGACGTGTATCCTGAATATGATTTGCCCATTCCTGCCTTAATTCTTTCCAGAGTCCTGCCAACATTGCAATAGGAGTGTTTGCCCATTTAAGAATCGCTTCAGGTTTTGGACTTCCTCTTTTGCCGCCGCGCTCGGCAGGTGTAAGGCGTGGAAGTATCCATCTACATATATTGAAGTATCCAGGTATCTCAGCGCCTGTAGTATCTCGAACTGCTAAT
>CAZPUD010000140.1:0-10287 GCA_964589115.1 uncultured candidatus Brocadiaceae bacterium
TTTGCTTTTATGCCTTACCAAGGGTCTTTTTGCCTGGCTTCCATTCTACCGGACAAAGTTCACCCGTCTGTAATGCATTTAGTACCCTAAGTATTTCTTCAACACTCCGACCAATACCCAAATCATGTATCAGTTGGTATCTTACTTTCCCTTCAGGATCGATGATAAATGTACCTCTTAAGGTAATGCCTTTATCTTCGAGTAACACACCATATTTTCTTGAGACTTCTTTCGTAATATCGCTGAGCAATGGGTAGTTAAGATTGCCAAGTTCTTTTAGCCAGGCCTTGTGAGAATAAACACTATCAACACTTACACCTAATACCTGAGCTTTAAACGCCTTAAATTCGCTGTCACGTTTTGAGAATTCAGTAATTTCGGTAGGGCATATAAAGGTAAAGTCAAGCGGGTAGAAGAAAAGAACAACCCATTTCCCTTTATAATCGCTTAAATTTATTTCTTTAAAATCTGTCCCTACAACGCCCTGCAAGGTAAATCCCGGTGCATTTTGGCCAATCATTATGCTCATACTCTCCTCCTTTTAAAATGTAATCATTGCTAAATAGAAATCAGAACACATTATAAAGAGAATATACAGAATGTCAAGATGTTTCTCAGCGTTGGTTCAATCGTCCACGATTGAACCGAAACGTTTAGCATGTTTCATATGCCTGGAGTAAATCAGAACGTACAGGCCTATGCTAAACGCATGGTTCAATCTACAAGCTTGTCTCGTACTTGATACGTGAATTGAACCAACCTTAGAAATACAAAATATCAAGACGTCTCTCAGGTGATTTTCAAGAGTTACTTTTTTAACACAAAGAAGGTCAATGCCATTACCTGAAATATCAAGGCAAGCAAGAGATATGCATGGACATCGCCATTACGATTAAGGTAAGCAAAAACAAGTGAGCCAAAAACGAAACACTGGATGACAGAGGCCAGTATCTTGAGCCATGAAGCAGGCTCGTAGGTTAGAGTCCGGTTAATATTTTTTACTTCATTTAAAAGAGACTCCAGAATGAAATCTTTATCCTCATATCCCTTTTCCTTTCTGGTTTTTACTGCTAAACATTCTCTACAGAATAATTTTCCGCTCTCTTGATAAACGGCATATCCGGAGTCAATATCATTTTTTGATAAGCTTCTTTTACAGTTAGTACACAGCTTAATTTCGAGCATAATGAAGTTCTATTTAAGACCATAACGGTCTAATTTTCTGTAAAGGGTTCGTTCGCCAATTCCAAGCATTTTTGATGCCTCTTCTCTATTTCCACCTACTGCAGCTAACGTGCTTCTGATTAATTCTCTTTCGACTTCTTCCATAGTCATTCCAGCTACCAAACCGGTAGATGCAGATGCTTTTTCACTACGCTGTAGTATATGATCAGGTATATCTTCTACTTGTATGATATCTTTTGTGCTTACAACAACCATACTTTCAATACAGTTTTTTAATTCTCGCACATTGCCATACCAGGGATACTTATATAATAATTTTCTGGCCTCTGGAGATATATTTGTGATTTTCTTATTATGTGTTCGGGAGAATTCATGGAGAAAGGCATCGATGAGTAATGGAATGTCTTCGATTCTTTCCCTTAGTGGCGGTAACTTGATAGAGACGACATTTAACCGGAAATAGAGATCCTCCCTAAATTTCCCTTCTTTGATAAGTCTCTCAAGGTCTTGATTTGTTGCAGCAATAAGGCGTACGTCGACCTCTATAGACTCGTTGCTGCCAATACGGGTAATCATACCATCTTCGAGTATCCTTAATAATTTTACTTGTGTTGAGAGAGGCATATCGCCAATTTCGTCTAAAAATAGCGTACCCCGATGGGCATACTCAAATTTCCCTTTCCGTTGATATAAAGCTCCTGTAAAGGCACCTTTTTCGTGTCCAAAGAGTTCACTCTCAAGGAGATTTTCAGGAATAGCAGCAGAATTTAAGACAACTAACGGATTATTTTTTCTGGGGCTGTTGTTATGGATAATTTTTGCAATAAGCTCTTTCCCTGTGCCACTTTCTCCGGTAATCAGTACAGTAGCAGTAGTTCCGGAAATTTGCTTAACTACATTTAAAATCCTTTGCATTCTCGGGCTATTGCCAATAATGCCACAAAGCCCGAATTTTTCATCAAGTTGTTTGTGGAGTTCTTTATTACTTCTTATAAGCTCCTGCTTCTCAAGAAGTTTGCTGACCTCTGCGCGTAAATGATTAATATTAAAGGGCTTTAAAAGATATGTAGCTGCTCCTTTCTGCATTGCATCTACTGCCGTTTCAACTGTACCGTAACCTGTGATTAAAATGACCTCAGCTTCAGGCAATCTTTCTTTTGTTGCTTTAAGTATTTGAAGCCCGTCAATATCGTGCATGATGAGATCAGTAATAACAATGTCTACTTCTCCTGCTTCTATGATATCTAATCCCTCCCCACCGCTTGTAGCAACAATACATTTATATCCAACTCTTTGAAGTGCCTCTGCGGTAGCGTTTGCATGTTCTTCTTTATCATCAATAACCAGAATGATAGTATTGTCTTTCATATCCTTATCAGAATGTTAAATCTATAGGTAATTTTATTGAAAAATTTGTTCCTTTTCCCTCCTCGCTCTGAACCGAAATTGTTCCTTTGTGTTCTTCTATAATGCGTTTGGTTGTTGGAAGTCCAAGGCCGGTCCCTGCTTTTTTTGTAGAAAAATAGACCTGAAATATCATATCAATAATATCTTTTGGAATGCCTGTTCCTGTATCTGTTATATCAATCTGTACATATTTTTTGTTTCTGGATGTACGAATCATAAGTTCGCCGCCATTTTCCATTGCTTGTTCAGCATTAATAACAATATTTAAAATTGCCTGTTTTATCAGATTGCTGTCTAAACGACATGAAGGGAGATGGGTATCGTAGCTTTTTAGTATGCGTATATTTTTCTGTTTTGCCTCAGGTGTGACAAAGTCAATTACCTCATCAATAATCTCATTGATATCATGATTTTGTAATTCCAGTTTTTGTCCTCTTGCAAATCTTAGAAAATCATTCAATATTTCCTCCAGGCGCTGGATTTCTTTTTGTAATGATTGTACCTTTAAATATCTTTTTCTGCTGCTTTCTCCCATCTCACCCTGCATATCCTCTTTCAGGAGTTGAAGATTGATATTGATTGTGCTCAGGGGATTTTTAATTTCATGCGCAAGACCTCCTGCCAGTGTACCAATAAAAGCCAATCTCTCAGAATTCATGGTCCTTTTCTCAAGTTTTCTCGTCTCATCAATAACCCTTCGTATGTAGAAAAAAGCTATCGGGATTAGAATAAATATCGATACTGTTGTGCCAATTAAATACTGAATCACGTTTTCTTAATCAAAAAAAAGAGCCAGGAAGATAACCTCATACGCTTTCTTCCTGGCTCGATGATGTTATGTTATGTATTGTTTTAGGAAGTGGCGCGAGTCACCTTTTGTGCCTGCAGACCTTTTGCCCCTTCAACGATATCAAATTCTACTTTTTCTCCATCTTCCAGTGTCTTGAATCCGTCACCAGTAATATTGGAATAGTGAACAAAAACATCACCGCCACCTTCTTGCTCAATAAAACCAAAACCTTTTTTTGCATCAAACCACTTAACTTTACCTATTGCCATTATATTGCTCTCCTAATTTAATAAATACAACGTAAAACAGTAAGACATAACCAACTACTTCTTTTTTATCCTTTATGCCTTCTATATCCTCCTAAAAAGACCAAAAGATATAAAGTAAATAACGGATAAAAATGTTCAATTTTTCCTACTAGTCCTCCTTTTCTAAATATTGCTAAATAATCTACCCGATTTTACTGAAACAGCCTTGACACAGCTAATTAAAGGTTTTGTTGTTTTATACACTCGAAGGTTGAGGCTGCATTTTTTCTTTAAGTGCAGCCTTTCTGCTGAGCTTCACTCGTTTTTGATCATCTATTCCAATTACTTTTATCATAATTTCCTGGCCTACTTGTACAACATCTTCAACTTTTTCAACATAACTATCGGATAATTCGGAAATATGTACTAAACCATCGTGCCCCGGAATGATCTCCACAAATACACCGTACTCCTTTAAAGAAAGTACCTTTCCTACATAGGTCTTACCAACCTGAACCTCTTCTGTCATCCGTTCAATCCACGTTTTTGCTTTATCTGCAGATTCTGCAAGAGTTGCAGAAATTATAACAGTACCATCATTTTCAATCTCGATCTTTGCACCGGTCTCTTCTTGTATTTTTTTGATGTTCTTACCGCCGGGACCTATGATCATACCTATTTTTTCCGGGTTAATTTTAATACGAATCAGTCTCGGTGCATATATAGATATCTCTTCTCTTGGTTTATCAATAACCCTTGCAAGTTCATCAAGTATAAACAATCTCCCTTCTTTTGCCTGTACTAGTGCATCACGCATAATTTTTTCTGTTATACCAGAGATTTTAATATCCATTTGTAGTGCAGTAACACCTTTTGCTGTTCCTGCAACCTTGAAATCCATATCACCTAAATGATCCTCCGTCCCTAAGATATCTGATAGAATACAAACATCGCCACCCTCCTTTACTAAACCCATCGCAATACCAGCAACTGGTGCATGAATAGGAATACCGGCATCCATCATGGATAGGGTTCCACCACAAACGGTAGCCATAGAGGAGGATCCGTTGGACTCTGTAATATCAGAAACGACTCGGACTGTATATGGGAATTTATCTGACGGTGGTAGTACTGCTTCTAACGCTCGTTCAGCCAATGCCCCATGTCCGATTTCCCTCCTGCCCGGTCCACGTAATGGTTTTATTTCACCAACGCAGAAAGGCGGGAAATTATAATCTAACATAAACTTCTTCGAATATTCATCTTCAAGAGTATCTACTTTTTGCTCATCCATAGTCGTACCCAATGTTGTCACTACAATTGCCTGTGTTTCGCCTCTTGTAAATAGTGCAGAGCCGTGGGTTCTTGGTAATATCCCGGCTTCGCATGTAATAGGCCGGATCTCTTTCAGTCCACGTCCATCCGGTCTTCTATTTTCTTTTATGATTTGATCGCGAACCACGGCCGTTTCTATCCTCTCAAAGATCGTCTTTATTTCTTTTTTTGTCGGGGCACCTTCCTGGTCTGTACAATATTCATTGATAATTTGATTAACTATTTCGTTTAATGCCTTCTTCCGTTCTTGTTTTCCTGGAGTTTGGTTTTTTTCTGATATTTGGGTGTAATATTTATTTTTTATTTCTTCGAGGAGGGTTTCATTAATTTTTGAGGAAGGGACAGGTTGTTTTTCTTTTCCACACTTGGTTAATAGCTCTTTTTGAAGCTGTACAATTTCCTTGATGAATGTATGCCCGAACACAATAGCATCTACCATCTGTTCTTCTGGAACTTCTTTACTGGAGGATTCAACCATGGTGACAGCGTCTTCGGTTCCGGAGACCACAAGGTCCATACTGCTCATAGCTAGTTCAGCGTGGGTAGGGTTAATGATAAACTCACCATTGACCTGACCTACCCTTACGGAGCCTGTTGGTCCTTGAAAAGGGATGCTTGAGACACTTAAAGCTGCAGAAGCCCCTATCATTGCAAGTGTATCAGGGTCGTTTTCTTTGTCTGCGGAGAGAACCATGGACATGATTTGAACTTCACGAAGATATGTTTCCGGGAAGAGGGGTCTTATAGGGCGGTCTATTAACCGCATTGTTAATGTTTCCTTTAGGGTCGGTTTTCCTTCTCTTTTAAAGAAGCCTCCTGGGAATTTTCCCGCTGCATATGTTTTTTCCCTGTAATCTACTGTAAGAGGGAAAAAATCTGCTTCTTCATTTTCTTCAGGTGCCGATACTGCCGTTACTAAAACTATTGTGTCTCCATATTGAATTAAAGCGGCACCGTCAGCTTGTCTTGCAATTTTACCTACTTCTATACTGAGTGTCCTTTTGCCGATCAGTCTTTCTACTCTATGATACGTCATTTATACCTCCAACTCTGTTTATTTACTATAATTTTGCCTTTGACCAGCAAAAGAATGATTAATCTTAGATTTTTATACATTTTAGATAGTTTTATTGGTCCTCCTAGTAAAGTTGATCTATTTACGAATACCGAGCTTACTGATGAGATTCTTATATCTCGTATTATCTCGCTTCGATAAGTACTTAAGTAAGGCCGACCTGCGCCCGACCATCTGAAGCAGTCCTCTGCGGGACGTGTGGTCTTTCTTGTGCTCCTTTAAATGATCACTTAAGTGATTGATCCGTTCTGTTAACAACGCTACTTGCACTTCCGGAGAGCCTGTATCGCTCTCATGAACCTTAATATCATTAATAATCCGCTGCTTTGATTCCTTACTTATCATGTACATTCATTCCTTAACAGAAAATAAACTATCTAATACAATCATTAATCCTAATAGTAAATAAACCTCTTATATTAATTAATTTAATCTATCGCTTCATTTAGCAATTAAATATAACAAAGGCTAACTCTTTTTTGCAACAAAAAAATTTACTGTTTTTATAACGTTAATTTAGTCGTATAAGAATTTTCATTAATATTATATTTACGGCGGATTTACAGTAGGGTGGATTAAGCGATAGCGAATCCACCTTTTACAGAAATATTATTGATGGATTCGGTGCAAAAGACAGCGCCTTAATCCACCCTACTCATAACTTGAGTAATATCTCTCCATCATCCCTGTTTGCAGAAAGAAACGTTATTTTTATTATATTATCTTTCAGCAAACAGGAAGTATATAGCGAAGAGTTATCCAGGAAAGTATGAATTGTCCCGGATTGGAATTCTTTTTCACTCCAGGTACTCCATAGCTTCAATATATCATTAAAGGCAAGCCTTGCTGTATCATTGTCGGGGTATTTTATGACCAAGAGTTTTAAAGGATCTGTACCGGTGTCTAATTTGTATTCTGCGATAACGGCATCAGTTTTTTCACTTAAATGAAATATATTTTCTTCAATAAAATTGTCAGAAATATATATGTTATCAAGAACGATTTTTTTGTGAAAGAACTTTAGGCTTTCCTTGATAAGATGCTCTTGTGGAAGATAGGCCATGATCTCCGGTAAGGATGTCTTTGTATAGGGCAGTAAGTCGATAATAGATTTACCCAAAAAGATAACCTCATCGGCTAAAACGTCACCCTCTCTTGGCTCAATTTTTATAAAATACATGCCACTCCAGAGATAGAGATAGTTATCAAAGAGTGCACTTTCATTGCCAATATTTATTTCTTTACCTGCACGGTCTTTGCTAAAGACACCAAAGGCATCGTCAGTACTGCTGAATTCCCAAATATCAATAAGTATTCTTTTATCGGCTTCTTTCATGTATTCAGCATTTAAAACACGAATAAAAGAGTACGATAAGTAAGGTTCTGCGCCGCCATTTATATACTCATAAAGCTTTTCCTTCCCCTCATAGATATTTGGTCCAAAAACCCTTTTCCATTCTCCTATAGTTTCGGGAAGAAAATTATTAATAAGAGAATGTATTGAACCTCTTTTATCAGAAAGAGATATATGTCTTATTTTTGTTTGTGGTTGTATTCCTTCAACGACAATAGCAGAGGTTCCCAATACCGGACACACCTTTTCACAAAACCCGCAGCCAGTGCAGACGTCCTCCCGTACAAAAGGTCTTCGTATCTCTTGTTGTTCTGATTCCTTGTGAGTATTAAAGTGTATGGCCTTTGTGGGAACAGGACATACCTCTTCACATACGCCGCAATTTAAGTCCTGCCATTCCTTCTTCAACTCGGGAAGCCGTGCATAGCCCACCCAGGGAATACATCGGTTGTGATCTATTCGTGCCTTACCTATTGCAATCTCCCGTTTTTCCTCCAGGGGTAACCGTGTAATAGCCCCCGATGGACAGACACGGGTGCAAAGTACGCAGCCATAATCGCAGTAACCTAATCTTGGGATAAGTTTCGGTGTCCACATGCCCTCTATACCAGCTTCTAATAAAACCGGATGGAGACCGTTGGTTTTACAAACCTTCATGCATTCTCCGCATCTTATGCAGAGGGAAAGGAATTTATCCTCATCTACGGCACCTGGCGGACGAATAAGCGATGTCTTTCCCTTGTTGCTGAGTTTCGTATAATTTAATCTTAATAAAGGCACCACTGCGGCGCTGGTTATACCTGTTATGAGAAATGCCCTCTTTGAAAGATCAATAACATCTCTCTGCTCTTTGGGCTGTTTCTTCCTGAAGGTGATGCTATTTTCCGGACATACCTTTTGACAGGTCATACATACAATACATTCACCTTCTTTAGTGCTTTGTCCGTCATTTCCAATTGCCCCCATGCCACATTTCTCAACACACAAACCGCAGCTTGTACATGAGGAAGAAACGTTCCTCTTGATGAGCGACCAATCTGATATAAGTGAAAAAACAGCACCCAGAGGACATATATTTCTGCACCAATAACGCCGAAAGACTATGCCGAAAGTGATTAGTAAAATGAAGAAAGAGAGGATTAGTGCATGCCCTCTGAAAAACGGTGTGTGATAGGCAAAGAGTATATCTATGGTAAATTTATGAATAAAGGCAAAAACCCCGCCTATAAAGGGGATATTGTTGAAATGGCCAAAAAAACCATGAACAAGATGAACAATATAGGGGTGGATGCCTACTGTATATACGTTCGTTGAAATGGAAAGTGGGTCAAACCACCCAATGCATTGGCTGCTGAAGAACAAACTTATCAGAAGAAAGGCAAGGAGATAATATTTTATCCTGCGACCATCGTAAATATTTTTTTGTGATTTTCTTCTTAGGCTGGCGAAGAAACGGTCGGTAATGTCTATCGTTGTCCCGAGTGGACAGATCCATGAACAAAAGAAACGTCCGAAAAAAACTGTAAAAAAGAGTATTAGAAGTGCAGGCCAATATTTAACGATAAACATTTTTGCAGCCATCATGGCACCGATGGCAGAAAGCGGGCTCATGCGAAGGAATATATTGGCCAAAAGATCTTTTTCTGTAAGTGGGTCTAAAAAGAGAAGTAGATAAATGAAAAGAGAGAAAAAAAAGTATTGGGTAATTTTGCGTGCGTAATATGGCAAGGTATTTTTTTTATGATTGTGATGCATGATTCAATAAACAATATCTTGGATTATAAGATTTGAAATGCAATGGTCTGTAAAGAACCTCAGTTTTTTCAAACAGATACCTCAGTTACAATGGTAAAACCATGCTCAAGTGCCCATTTCCAAACCTCATCATCTGTAGCGTGATCAAGCCCCTTTAAGGAAACATGTGTTGAATCGGGGAACATATCTGCGAGCCTGTCAACCAATTTTGGTGACAAATTCTGATCAAAAAGGAGCTTCATGACTGCGTTACGAGAAACTGACGTTCACGGTCTGCGGCATAGCTCAAACATGCCTGGATGTCTTCTCTTGTCAGATATGGGAAATCCTTTAGGATTTCTTCTGTAGTCATGCCTGCAGCCAAATATGACAATACATCGTATACCGTAATACGCATACCACAGATACAAGGCTTACCGCAACGTTTGCCAGGCTCAATCGTTATTATATTCTGATATTTCATCTTGATTTGAGAACCCTAAGAGATTGTCTGAAAAGATGGGATGGTGGATTTACTTCGTTTCATCCACTTTATCGAAAGCCTGAGTAGGGTGGATTAAGGCGCTGTCTTTTGCGCTGAATCCACCACTGGGGTAAACCCCATACATGAATGCGGGCTTTTCGGACAGTCTCTAAACAAAATATTTAAAGGTTAACCATGATACCTGAGTGACATAAACTATAACCAAATAAAGATCTTTTTTCAACAGAAAGGAAATAATTAAAATAATTAAAACTCGTATTACGCGTGAGGATAAACGTACGTAAAGTGTTTTAAAGTGTCCCAAAAGTGTCTCATGATACAGAAGTGTCTCATGAGACACTTCTGTCTCACCAAAATCAACCATTCCAAAGCTTCTTTTATTATTATAAACTTTTAACAATTCAACGCTTAAGAAATAAAATGTAAAGATATACTCAAATGGTATAGGAATAGCTCATTCAATTATACCTTCGGCAGCTTTTATTGTAGCGCCTATCCCTTGTGGACGGCCAGCGGAAGGGGGAATAAATCCCCAGCGCTATGATTTGCATTAAATTTTCTATACTTTTTTCTGTAGATAATACCTTTGCGTTCTTTGTTTGTGCCGTGAAGTTAAGAAATGCCGAAGTTTCTTAACCTGCTGTAATAAAGATG
>CAZPUD010000141.1:0-10246 GCA_964589115.1 uncultured candidatus Brocadiaceae bacterium
GGCAAAGAAGCATAACATCCCAACATCTGTTATACCTCGTTCAGATTATAAAGACGCAGATGCCTTTAGTTGTGCGATTACAACTGAACTGGGTAAATATCCTATCGACCTGATCACCCTTGCAGGTTTCATCCATCTCTACAATATCCCTGAAAAATATAAAGGAAAGGTCATGAACATTCATCCAGGGCTCATTCCTGCCTTTTGTGGTCATCGATACTATGGCAAAAAGGTACATGAGGCCGTTATCGATTATGGTGCGAAGGTCTCCGGATGTACAGTGCACTTTGCTGATAATATATATGATAATGGACCAATTATCATCCAAAGGGCGGTTCCCGTTCTTGATGATGATACCCCGGAATCTCTTGCTGCGCGTGTATTCAAAGAGGAATGTGAGGCATATCCCGAGGCAATACGCCTCTTCGCTATGGGAAGGTTAAGGATTGAAGGGAGAAAGGTAAGGATACTCAGTCCATAGGAGAACTACACCGCAGCAAAGCCATAGCCAAAATCAATGACGTGGAGTAATGGAGTGCTGGAGCAATGGATTATTGTTATAAAAAACTCCATTACTCCAGCACTCCAATACTCCATAAGTATTTATCCACACAAATCAAAAAGAACCAAGAGAATACATGTATACCTATAGAAAAGAAGTACTGCCTAACGGGCTTAGGGTAATTTATTTGGAAATGCCGCATATCCACTCTGTAGTTATGTCTACTTATATCGGTATTGGCTCCAGATATGAAGAAGATAAAAAATGTGGTATATCACACCTCCTTGAGCATATGCTCTTCCGTGGAGCAAGAAGTTTCGAAAATTCTTTCGAATTATTGCAGGCTATAGATAACATTGGTGGAGAAAGCGATGCATACACATCTCCCGAGCATACTGCCGTAATTATTCAGGTTCATAACAGGCATCTTGAAAAAGGCCTGCACATCTTGAGTGATATACTCCTTGGTGGAAATTTCAAACCGGATGATTTAGAAACCGAAAAAAGTATCCTCCGGGAAGAGATAAAACAGTTTGTAGATGTAAAAGGTGATTATATATGTATTGATGACATGTCCTTTTGTCTTATGTGGAAAGACGGTTCGACAAAAACACCTTTATTCGGAGATGAGAAAACTATTACAGCCTTAACTGCCGGGGACCTGATTTCATACTACAAAAAATTTTTTGTTCCCGAAAATATCGTCCTGTGCATCAGTGGGAGTTTCAAGAAAGAATTAGTTACTCACTTTATCAACGAAACATTTGGAAGTTTACAAGGAACGTTTCTTGGTCAAAAACCATCCTTAAGGACTATTCAAACCGAGCCAAAATACCTATTTAAAAAATCCCCATCTCAAACGACAAGTTTCAAACTTTGCCATAAGGCATATCCATATAAACATAAAAATGCTATTATCATGCTCCTGATTGCAGATGTTCTCGGAGGAGCAATTAGCTCCCGATTACCATTGAATTTGCGTGAGAAATTAGGTCTTGTTTATGAAATTACCTGTTACCCTATTATGTTTTCTGATGTTGGTTCTATTGACATTTACACCTCCACGAAAAAAGAAAATTTTGAAAAGGCCGTACATGCTGTTATGGATGAGATACACAAGCTATTTAGCGAAGGAATAACCGAAGATGAACTTAAGAGGACTGAAGAGCGGGTATTTAGTCAGACGCAGCTCGTTATGGATAGTCCGCTCGCTATGGCAAACTGGTTTGGTATTGAGGAACTTTTAATTAGCCCGGAAACGCCCGATACCCCGGAGAAACAGGCACAAAAAATTCATGATAT
Source organism: uncultured candidatus Brocadiaceae bacterium (assembly GCA_964589115.1). Classification (GTDB taxonomy): domain Bacteria; phylum Planctomycetota; class Brocadiia; order Brocadiales; family Brocadiaceae; genus JBDIVL01. The sequence continues at coordinate 1,805 of CAZPUD010000141.1, forward strand.
AAGGTTGGAAGATGTGCAGCATACCATTTCCGAGGTTTTTGTACCGGAAAAACGCAATCTCATAGTTGTGGGAGATTTTAGCCGGTTAAGCAAAAAACACACGATCGCAATGCTGAAGTAGACCTTATAGCAAATGTCGATAAAAAACAGCTCCATAGAGGCTTTATTTTATCACCACGAAGAACTCGAAGGGCACGAAGAAAAAAGACGAAAACCATAATTAACTCCTTCTTTTAAGAGACATATCAGAATATACGAGCTTAAAAAAAAACTCTTCAATCTTGCGCCACTCACGGTTACTCAACCTTTCTTCTCTCCCGTTTCTTATTACAGTCACATCTCCCAAGCTCCTCACGGCATCATCGAAATATACCAGACTCCTCTTTTTCTGTAAACAAATCGATATCCACTGACACCCTGTGGTTTATGTATATGGCAACGGCAGTTCCACCTGCCATATAAGTGCCGTAGGGCAAAGGCCAGGTATGAATGTCATTTAACAGGGCGGCCACATTTGCCGGTATTGCTTCCGGAAACACCTTGTATCCTCCCTTTTCAGGTTAAAATACAAACACCAGTAATTTACGGTCCTGGGACTCAGATAGGAACTTTGCTGCACCACATGGATGATATCGTCATGCTTAAAATTTGACAAAATAAATTCAATCTGCCTGTCGCCGCCGTGTTCCAAAACTCGTTCAATAATAAGGAACTTATCAGCTTCAAGATCAAGCAAATTAACAGCGGCCCCCCAGAGACAGGGAGCAATAATATTTTTTACAGCTTCGCTAACCATAAACAAATTATACCATATTTCTTCACTTCTTTAAAACAGTAAGTTCCACCTATTCCCTTTCGGAATGGACTTCCACATACAAAGCCTGCACACCACAATTTATTTTTCTTGCAAAATCCATGTAATTCCTTTAAAAACTTTATAAGCGATTTATCTTTATTCTTTTAGCTATCAGCAATCAGCTTCTGTCGAATTGATGGTAATAGTTCACCGCTGCGCTCTTTGCGTCTTTGCGGTGAGCTGAACTGATACAATTGCTGATAGCTGACTGCTTACAGCTTATGATCTCTTTTATTGTTCCGGTACTTGTCCTCGCTAGTTATTATAGAATTTTATGCTAATAGTTCACCATTCAGAAAGGTATTTTACTATGAAATATTTTGTTGTTATTCTTTCTGGCTTTTTCCTTACAGCTTCCATGCTGGGTTGTAGTAAGGAAGATACTACTTCCTCAAAATTGGGAATTATTTATAAATCCGACGGCACCGGTGGTGAAACATCTAACAACAATCATAATTCGCCGAAATATGACTCTCAACAGTTAAATGATAAATTAAATTCAATGAGCAATGATGACTTGTTTCAATTCGCACTGGATTGTGGTAATAAAGGGAAGTATTCAGATGCGCTGTTGGCGTACAATAAAATACTGGAGAAAGACAAAAATTATCCCGATCTCTATTATCATCAAGGCCTGCTGTACCGTGACATGGGAATGAAGGAGGAGGCCATCTGTGCCTTCCAAACAGCCGTTACTCAAAATCCAAATTCTGCAGAGGCGCATTATAACCTTGGCTACTCATACAGGCGTAAAGGACTGCATAAAGAGGCCATTGCTGAATACAAAAGGGCATTGGAACTCATCTCCGAAAAAAGGACAAAGCAAAAGGCATACATCCATTACAATCTCGGTTTCTCTTATTTTTCCCACGGTCAAATAGATGATGCAATTCTTGAATTTAAGAATGCCCTGGCTTATAAACCTAACGCCAAGGAAATTCACCAAAAACTGGGTATTGCTTATACGGCAAAAGGGTGGGCAGATAAAGCTAAGGACGAATTTTCAATTTCCAATAAGTCCGATAAAGTGGAATCGCATAATTAAGGGAAATGGTTACGTAATTTACAACTACAATAACGGATATGGTTACGTCCTGAAACAAATCATTAGTCATCCTGTTTAAGAGACTTCGCACAGCGAAAACCTATTGTATCGTTTTTATATGACGGTTCATCGTAGTCCCGGTTCGCACATCGGATGTGTACGACACCGGACCCATTCCATGAACCACCTCGCAGTACTTTGCAACCACTTAGTGTTCTGCTGGTCGAGCAGGATTTTAAATCATAAATAGAAATACCAACATCCTCAGGCCGTCCAAAATAAGGACTTTCCTCTGCAATTGAAGGTCCCTGCGGATCTCTTTGAGGGGCGTAACGGTAGTACTGGCTATCGTACCAATCGGCTACCCATTCCCATACATTTCCCGCCATATCAAAACATCCGTAAACACTTTGGCCTTGCGGGTATTTTGTAACAGGAGTAGGTTTTTCAATCTTGGACTCGGCACAATTTAACCTTGTTTTATCAAACTCATTACCCCACGGATATATCCTTCCATCAACACCACGGGCTGCTTTTTCCCATTCCGCCTCAGTTGGAAGCCTTTTCCCTGCCCATTTTGCAAATGCCTCTGCCTCATACCATGAAACATTTACAACAGGACAATCGTATTCACCATGAAGAACACTATCTAAACCATTACTTTCCAATGGATTTGATTGCAGGATATACTGCCACCCTTCTTCTGACCAGAATATTTTTTGAGTATAACCACCAGATTCAATGAACTTTTTATATTGGGCATTGGTAACGGGATACCTGTCAATAAGATAAGCACTTAAATAGATCTCCCTCTGCGGGATTTCATTTTCCAGTCTGCTGATCTCAATGTTACTATCAAGAGCTAACAGTCTGTCAATATCCTCTTTTGTGCTGCCCATAAGAAAAGGCCCTTCGGGAATAAGTATCATATCATCGGTGTGGTTCTGTTTTTCTTCATTTATTTTAATCATATGCGTTGAAAGTTTATCATAAATAAGGATTTTTTCAATATTTTTATAAGTGGCAACGTTGGTGTCTCTTGTGACCACAATTATCCATCATACAATAAGTTACTACGTTATACCAATTCTGTTAGTTCCGATACATTCCGTTTAATTCCGCTGTAGTTTGTCATAATTTTGTCATAATTTGGTCATAATTACTAACCTTATTACCTACCTTTTGTCTTTAGCTTATACCTTCATAAAACCCATATCCACATTATACTTTAACTGATAATATTAACCACTTCTACCCCGTAAAATCAATGTAGTATCGTAAAATCCAGATATAAAGACCTTAACCCATATCTGCCAACAATATAAACAGATAACAAATTTGTTGTAAATCTTCAAATGAATAAGAGATCATTGGAGCATATTGAAATGGCGGGTTGTACGTATTGAAATAAAAAAACGATGCTATAAAGCCCAATATACGTTAAGAATAACGTTGAAATATCTTGTTGGATATCCTTTAATATCAATACTTTTCTACGTAATTATCATATAATACTATGAAAGTGTATTATGAAGGTAATCATATAAAGAATAAAGGAGGATAGGTATGGCAAAATTAATTATCGAATATCCAGACGAAATCCTGGTATCGTTGAAAGAATCACAGGACGATTTTTCAAAAGAATTGAAAATAGCAGCGGCTGTGAAACTTTACGAGATTGGTAAGCTATCTTCAGGTAAGGCAGCCAGACTTGCGGGTGTGAACAAAGTTTCCTTTTTAAAGATACTTGGCAAATACCGGGTGTCTATTTCAACGTTGGAAGAATTTGAAGAGGATATGAAAGTTGCCATTGATTAAAAATATTGCCGTTGTAAACACATCGCCAATTATCTATCTGTCTTCTATTAATAACATAAGCTTATTGAAAAAGCTTTTTCAGGAAGTTTTTATACCCGTAGAAGTAAAAACGATGCTAGAAAATCCGATATACACTAAGAATAACGTTGCAATATATTGTTTATCAAGTTACATCAGAACCAACGTGAGACTTCTTTGCCAGAGGAACAGACCTTTTAAGTTCTGCATTGTATTCCTTTTTGACTTTTTCAGCGCCTTCCTTCATTTCCTTTATTATCTCTTCAGTGCTCATATTAGCCCGCTTATTATGCAAACCTTCCATAATCTTATGAATTTCTTCCATGCTCTTATCTTCTTTAATCATTTTCTATCACCTCCATTGGCGAATATATCTCAATTTCCTTATATCCCATCAGTAAGTTTGTACCAGATACTTCCTTCTTCGTCTTGAGTTTGACGATATGTTTAAAGTTCCAGCTTATTACTGCATCAAGATTATTAACAGAAGCCACAGCTATATGAAATGCATCATCTTCGTACTTGCCGGGGATTATTCCCCTTTTTATATACTCATAGGCAAGTTCATAACACTCGGTGTCAAACTCCAATTCAAACGGCTGTACATCCTTAATTAAATTTATCAATTTCTCTCCTTTTTCCCGTTGCGCTTCATGTATCTCCCTTAAAACAACCGTTGAAATATATACATCGTATTTATTGGTTTTTACCTCTTCAAAGAGTTTTAACGTTACTACCTTTTTATCAAGTGTATCATTAGCAAATGCAAAGTTAAATACAGAGGTATCAAAATATAGTTTAAGTTTTTTTCCCATTGCTTATATAGCTCATTTTGTAATAAATCTATCGCTCCCATGAAGCATTTTGCATGTATTCAATAGAATAAACAACCTTTCTTATTATGTCAATCATTATGCATTAAACAATTGTTTTGACTATTTCGTTAGTCTTTCTCAAAACAGAAAATTGAAAAAACTATTTGACAACATATTGTGTCCTGCATAATATAACGCACTAGATATGACCTTTCCCTTTTGGAGAAAGGAAAAAAGGCAGAGACGTAATGCATTGCTTCTCTGCCGGTTGATGAAGGCAGGTATGGTAGCTACCACCATACCTGCCTTTTTTATTTCCATAAATTTTTTAAAGGAGACGGTATGAAAAAAGCATTGCTTGTAGGAATCAATAACTATTCAGACCCTAATGCCAATCTGAATGGTTGCATCAATGACATCCACCTTATGCACGATCTGCTTTCTCACCACTACTCATTCGATACGATTACCGCCCTGAAAGACGAACAGGCAAGTTTTGAGAATATTACCATATCGCTCAGGCAGCTTGTTTCTGACACCTCACCAAATGATACCATCCTCTTTCACTATTCAGGTCATGGTTCTCAGGTACCAGACTCCGACAATAGTGAATAGTTGACAGTAAAAGCACTCTCATTTTTAATTATAAACCCTTAATATAGCTAACAGCCATTAGCTGAAAGCTAACAAACCCAGAAAGGAGCTAAACATGTTCAGAAAGGCACAAAAATCACTGAGCAAGGCAAGAATCTGCATTGCAGGTCCTGCAGGATCAGGAAAGACTTATTCTGCACTTCTTATTGCATCGGGACTCGGCAATAAAATAGCCATGATAGACACAGAACACGGTTCAGGCGCACTCTATTCCGACATGCTCGATTACGACATTCTTGAACTGCACCCACCCTTTGAGCCAAAGAAGTACATAGAAGGTATCAAGGAAGCAGAAAATGCCGGGTATGATATCATCATAATCGACTCACTCTCACACGCCTGGGCAGGTGAAGGTGGGTTACTCGACATGAAGGAAAAGGTCGTACAATCGGGCAAGGGTAACGACTGGACGGCATGGAGGCACGTAACGCCTCACCACAACAAACTTGTAGAGGCAATACTCCAGTCCAGATGCCACGTCATAGCAACCGCAAGATCGAAGATGAAATATGCAGCAGAGGAAGAAGATGGAAAGATCAAACGTATCAGGAAGATAGGACTGGATCCCGTACTGCGTGAAGGTATGGAATACGAATTCACCATCGTATTTGACATGTCCAGCGAACACGTTGCCTCGTCTACAAAGGACAGAACGTCATTATTTGACGGCCAATTCTTCAAACCAGACAGGGCAATAGGACAAAAGATACTAACGTGGTTAAACCATACATCATCTCACAAACCCGTGTTGGACAATAAAGAAACACATGCACTGGACAAATCTGAAGTACCCGTGCAGAACAAGCTTGTCTTTGATGGTAATCAGGAAGTGGAAACACAGGAGAGCGAAGAAAAGAATACGTCCAGGAAGAGAAAATTATCAGGGTATAATTCGAATTTTCTGAAGATCATCGAAAAGGTAAAAGGACTCGTTGATCCTGAAACCTTCAGTAACGTCTGCCAACCATATGAACCCATTAAAGAGCTTTTTGACAGGGGAAGGCAAATAGAACTGTACAAAAAGCTTAAGGAGGCAGCCGTACTGCAATCCGTGTGACAACATTCTTACGAGGCGAGACCTCAGGACGATAAAAATAGATCATGAGCTTTCAGCAGTCAGCTATCAGGCAGAAGCTGATTGCTGATAGCTGATAGCTTATTTCTAAAACCTGACTAATATGTTATGATAAACCGAACGTAAAATATTTAAAGGATGGGAATGTAAATGCCAACGAAAATTGAATGGTGCGATGAAACGATCAATCCCCAGGGCTGGGGTTGTTTTGGTCCTACTGGGACGAAAGACAACCCAAATCCTTGCCCTTATTGTTATGCAAGAAAACTCGCTTCACGGGAATTAAGGAATTGCCCCGATTGTAACAGGTTCATTCCCCACTGGCACCCTGAACAACTTGTTAAACCGCTAAAATGGAAAACGCCAAAGGCCATTTTTGTCCAAAGCATGGGTGATTTATGGCATCCTTCAACGCCAGACAATCAAATAAGAGAGGTACTATCAATGATACAAAAATGTCCACATCATACATTTTTGTTCCTGACAAAACACCCTCACAGGTATTATGCCTTTGAACCATTCCCTGAAAATTGTTGGGTAGGTGCAAGCACTGATACGGCAAACCACGCCGCTACGTTTACTGACGTACTATTTACGGTAAGCAGTTCTCACAAATTCATATCGGCAGAACCGCTCCTGGCAGATATCGCAAAGAACGTTGATTACGATGCCATCAATTGGATCATCCTTGGTTCACTCAATCGACATGGCAGCCCGGTTCCACCGGAGAAAGGCGGTACACACAAGGAATGGGTTGTTTCTGTTATAGAGCATGCAGATAAATACAAGATTCCCGTATTTATCAAAGATGCCTTATATCGATTGTACCCGGATTTGCCAAAGAGAAGGGATTTGCCGTATAAGGTTAACGGATGATACTGTAAAAAGAAGGAGAAAGCCATGCATAATTACCATTTTCCTGAAAAAGAACCTGCGAAGTATGGCCTTATAGAACCAGGCTTTTACACCGTACAAATTGAAAATGCAGAAGAGCGGCAAACCCAAAGGGGCGCCCGGATGATTACCATTATGTACAGGGTATTGAACAAAATTGAACATGGCAGATTCAAAAGACATCCGAACAATCACCTATTCCACAACATCGTCTTCCCCTTACCGGATGACGAACCAGACAAGGCCGCATTCATGCTTGACAGGATTGCAACGTTCTTAAAGCTGATTGGTGAACCTTATAAGGGAAAGATCACCATAAACCCATCGAACTGGTATGGAAAAGAACTGGCGGTTAAGGTTAAACATCAGGAATGGAACGGCGACATGCAGCATGCCGTACACTACGTTCTAACGGTAGAGAAAGCCCTGGAAATAACCTCACAGCAAACAAGTAAAGATATAGTGCCACGTGTCTTTTCAAGCCATAGCACAAATCATATATTTGAAGATGATATCAATAGTGAAGATATACCATTTTAAGAGAATAAAGGCTTTATTTTTTATACAAAACCTCTTAAAAGATAAAATAGACAAAATGGGTTAAGGAAGATTATAATAAGACAATTATTCATGCATTTTGAAGAAGGTAACTAAGTCTTTGGAACTTGCAGTTTGATGTAAAAATAGAGCTAAAAAGTGAAAAAGATAAAGCTATACATAGATACTTCGGTTTTAGGTGGGCTTTTTGATAGAGAAGATCCAAAAAGGGTAAACACCGCAGAAAGCCTTATCACATTAATAAAAGCCTTATCACATTAATAAAAGATAAGATTTATGAAGGCTTTGTTTCCTTCTTGACACTGGAAGAAATTCTGAAGGCTCCTGATGAAATATACCAAATACTAAAAAACAGAATTGCAAATTCAGAAATCAAGGTACTGGAAGAAATTGAAGAATGTATTGAGTTGGCAAATACCTATTTAAATTATGAAATTATTCCTGTGAAATATCGGAATGATGCCAGGCATATTGCAATAGGTGTATGCTATGAATGCGATTTTATTGTGTCATGGAATTACAGGCATATGGTAAATATAACGGTAAAACGATTAATTAACAGTACAAATCTAAGGATGGGATACAAATCAATTGAAATAGTATCACCGGAGGAGGTAATTGGATATGGAGAAATGGAGATATAAGTCACTAGAATGGATCCATAAGGTTCGGGAAGAGGATTACCATGAGACCAAAACGTTTTCCCCGA
>CAZPUD010000142.1:0-10187 GCA_964589115.1 uncultured candidatus Brocadiaceae bacterium
CGAAGATGTTTTAGATGAATTTGAATCTATCAAAGGGCAGTACCGTGGGTTAATATTGACGGATGAAAATTTTTACGGGCACAGTAAAAAATCGAATGAACGTGTCCGCGATTTGTTTAAGGGCATGGTGGAGAGAGGTATTTATCAAAACTGGTTTGGTTTTACCTCCCTTAATATTTTTAAAGACGATGAAACCCTTGAATATATGGTTAAAAGCGGATGCGTAGGGGTGCTCATCGGGATCGAGTCAATTAATGAAGAAGCCCTTAAAACAATGAATAAAAATGTAAACCTGCGTATCACGATCGAAAAATATTTCGAGGCAATAGCCAATATACGTAAACACGGCCTTGCAGTATGGGGTACCATGGTATTCGGAAATGACGCCGATACCCCTGATACCTTTAAACAGGTTGCTGATTTCGTCTTAGATTCGCATGTTGACATCATGACCTGCGGCATTTTATGTCCATTTATAAACACACCTTTGTATCACCGGTTAAATGCCGAAGCCAGACTTTTCAGGACAAACTTCCCGGAAGATTGGAAATACTACACATCCCATCACCTTACTTATATCCTGAAAAATATGTCACTACAGGAGTTGATTGATGGTTTCCAATATTTATACGATAAGATTTACGCAACAGAGGTACTGCGGCAACGTTTTCAAAATGCGAAGGAGTCATTAAACAACAATATGAATGCGGCAATGTTCGCATTCAGGGTTAATTTAGACTGGCAAAATGTGTATCAACATTTAATTCAGAATCTAAAGGAATTACAGTCATCAGGATTTTATGACGAGGCATTAAAACAATATAATCAATCACTAAAACAAGGAAAAAAGGTGAACATGGCACCGGTTGAAGTATCGTCTTGATGTCCGGAAAATTCAAAATTTTAGAATGAAGCGATCGCTTCGTTACGAGCAAATTTAATGCATAGGAATTTCAAAGATTCGATGTTGGTTCAATCATCCACGATTGAACCGAAACGTTTAGCATGTCTCATATGCCCGGAGTAAACAAAATATACAGGCACATGCTAAACTAATGGTTCAATCTACAAGATTGAACCAACTATAGTCGTTGCCAAAGGCAATCTAATTTAACGTATAGGAAATTTCAAAGTTTCTCATTATGCCTTTAACACACCCCTAACCCCTCTCAAGAGGGGAATTGAAGAAGTCCCCTATTGGGAGGGGATTTAGGGGTGGGTAAAAAGAAGAGCCGTTGGGCTTTGCCCTTTAAAGGCCAACCTAATTTAATGCTTAGGGATTTTAAACCAATTGTTCCTCCCTTGATGGGGGAGGTTAGGTGGGGTGGAAAAGCAAGCTAATCACCCTCCCTTAATCCCTCCCATCAAGGTAGGGAAAATTTACGTTTTAAGTTGCCGAATGCCCAACTTAATTCTGATAGGTAGCTGATATTGTTCTACTTAACACAGGTCAACTTATTCATACAACATAGTGAATAGTTGACCTCTCTTGTTTTAACTTAAGGAAATTTTATTTCATCATGTCAAAGGTAGTAATTACGGGCTTGGGATTAGTTACGCCAGTCGGGATTGGTGTCAGTGAGAGCTGGGAATCGTTCATCAATGGCCGGGATGGGGCGAATGAGATGAAATCCTTTGATACTTCTCAGTATAAGGTTCATCGTTCTTGTGAAGTAAAGAATTTCCGTTTAGACGTTGAATTAGAAAACCAGATTAAGGAAAATACCATCCACAAGTATCTTTATTATGCCGCTCGCGAGGCATTACAGGAGAGCGGACTTTTGTATGAAGAAAAATTCGATAAAGAACGATTCGGTATCGCTATCGGTACCTTAGCTGCTGAGTTGACACCCCATGAAAGGCTTTTAAGACAGAATACTTCAAAAAAGGATAACGGTTTTGACAAAATCGTTGCTGCTGTTTACCCTCCCAATTCAATCACGAATATCCTTGCCCAATATTTCCATTTCGAAGGTCCAACTATGATCTCATTGAATGCATGTTCATCCGGCAACCATGCCATCGCCTGGGCCTATGATCTTCTTGAAGAAAACAAGGTTGATGTGATAATGGTAGGTGGAGGAGATATGATCCCTCAAACGGAATTTACCCATTTTCATAACCTCAAGGCTTTAGCGCCTGAACGCTGCCAGCCCTTTGATAAAAACCGGCAAGGGCTTATGATAGGAGAGGGGGCGGGTGTATTAATTATGGAACGGTACGAATTTGCCAAAAAACGTGGCGCATCGGTTATAGCTGAAATGGCGGGATATGGGCTGAGCTGCGATGGATTTCATATGACAGCCCCGCATCCGGAGGGTGAAGGCGCTGTGAAATGCATGAGTGATGCATTAAAAATGGCAAGACTTCAGGAATCAGATATCGGCTATATTAATGCGCATGGTACCGGTACACCCCACAACGATAAGGTAGAAACGACGGCCATAAAACGGGTATTTAAAGAGCATGCTTACAAAATCCCCTGCAGTTCTACAAAATCTATGATAGGGCACCTTATGGGTGCAGCGAGTGCAGTGGAATCCGTTGTTTGTTGTCTTGTTCTCAGGCATGGCATAATACCTCCTACAATTAATTATGAAACGCCAGACCCTGATTGCGATCTTGATTATGTACCAAATACGGCACGGGAACTGAAAGTAAACCATATCGTAAATAATTCATTTGCCTTCGGTGGTAATAATGCCACGACTATATTTAGCAGGATGGGTTAAATGAAAAAAAGAGTTGTTGTTACTGGAATTGGTATTGTGTCTCCCGTAGGATGCAATAAAGAAGATTTCTGGAGTAATCTTATTAATGGAAAGTCTGGTATTGCACCGATGACTACTCTTGACCTCTCTCCCTATACATGCAAGCTGGGTGGGGAGGTGAGAGACCTCAAGCCGGAGGTACATCTTGGCAGCAAAGGCCTGAAGTATTTAAACAAGGGTACACGGTTCCTGGGATCAGCAGCCAAAATGGCCCTGAATGATGCAAAGCTTCCGGAAGACGGTTCTTTATCAAATCAAATGGGTATCGTTATTGGATCGTCTTTGGGAAACTTTTCAGAAACGACAGATTATTTCTATGAGATTATAAGAAATAACCCTTCAGAACTATCACCAATGCTCAGCTATGACGTTGCCCTCAATTCTTCCATTAATTACGTATCGGTCATCTTTAAAATAAAAGGGCTTGCCCGCACCATATCAGCAGGTTTTACATCGAGTACGGATGCCATTGGAAATGCGTTTAACATGATCCGTAAAGATATGGCAGAGGTAATTGTTACTGGCGGGGTTGAGCAAATCTCTATTGACCTGTATCTCATATTTTACCTGCGTGGTTTATTGTCAGGACTCAATGGTACAAAAGAGTCAAGTATGCCATTTGACAGAGAAAGAAATGGCTTTGTCATGGCGGAAGGCAGTATTATCGTTATTCTCGAAGAACTTCAGCATGCCCTGGAAAGGGGAGCCAGCATCTATGCTGAGATAAAGGGGTTTGGTAACTCTTTTGTGGGCGGAAAGAAATATTCAATAGAAGAAAGGGTTCGCCGGGCTGAAAAAGCCATGCATGATGCCATGGAAGATGCTGAAGTAAAGAAAGAACATATTGGTTTGGTCAGTGCGCATGCAAATGGATGTAAAATACAGGATAGTATAGAGGCAAAGGCGATCAGGTCTTTATTCGGTATAAGCAGCAGTGATATCCCGGTTTCAGCGATCAAATCAAACATCGGTGAAGCTTACGGCACTGCAGGTGCAGCCCAGCTAATATCCACAATCATGTCTATCAACACAGATATCATACCTCATATAATCAATTACAGGGAAAAAGATTCTGAGATAGATTTAAATCTTATCCTGGAAAAACCCTTGGAAAAAGAAATCCACAATGCCGTGATAAATAACATGGATTATGATGGAAATAATTCATGTTTGGTGGTAAGTAAATATGGCAAATAGTAAAGTTGTATTTATTTCTTCTTTAAAACATTTTCGATTTTCTTTCTGAGATTTTTTTTGGCAATATCCCAATCTACAACCTCTTCGATACCGTTATTCATTCTGTTTTCAGTTTCCTTTAGAACATCTTCATGCCATGAAGGCGAATCATACTTTTCTTCATCACCACTTAGATCTTTCCATAGAGCTTCCATTATTTTTAGTTTATCAGCACGGGATAATTGTTTAATTTCCTTTAATATTTCCATTATGTCTTCCTTTCATTTTTTATTGCTCTTTTTGTGTAGACCTCGATAAAATTACTTAATTTGATTTGTCCATAATCAAACTTCCTATTCGTAATTCCCAAAAAAGGATATTGTAATTTGCCGGATATTTGCAGGGAGGTCTTTCAGTTGTTTTGACCAGTTTCCTGATTTGCTGTCGCCAAAGGTAAATCCGTCAAGTTCCCGTGAATAAACAAGGTTATCAGAATAATCGTACCCAAAAATTTCGATGCGGAACACCAGCAGGGCAAGGGTAATTTCTCCTCTGGCAACCTTTCTCCATACTTTCAGGGAAAGGGTGCCTGAGTTGTCTCTCATCTTAAATATAATGGCTGCCTTTGCTGTTCCATTTCCAAAATACTTATCAGACAGCTTTGCAGAAAAGCCGGGAGGGTCTGTTTCTGATGTTCCTCTATGACTGACCGAGTACTCCTCAAGTGTGGCTTCTTCCGCGAATAGTGACTGAGGCGTCCGGATTTCAAATACAAACATTATTAGAATGGAAGTGAGCAGGAGTACTATCCTTTGCATTTTATCATTTTCCCCCATTCCTTTTTCTTCCTTCAAGCAGCATATGGTTTTGTAGTGATTGGTAATATATTCGATAGTATTTCTTAAGTCATTTGCAGTGCTTTTTGTGCTTCGCGGGGCAATTGGATGGGAATAATATAGGACTCTGGATAGAGATAATCTTAACCTGATTCGTCAATGACCCTCAGGTAACCATCCTTTTTTGCCGCATCATCTGGCAGGACTTGGTAAATCTTACGTTTTTCCAAATCCTCACAGTCCCTGTTCTCTATGCAAAGTGTAAATGTTTGTTCTTTGTTATTTTGTACCATTTATCTCAAAAAACATGCATATTCGCAACCGTCCAATGGATTTTCTCGTTAGCTCATCTCTTTAATCATTCTTTCATATTCATCATGAGTGCCAATCCATACCCAGATGAAGTCGCTACCATCTTCCACTGCGAGCGCCCTGTAATCCATTCCAATTCTGGTAGACCAGAACTTACCAACTTTTTTGAAACGAAGTGATTGATGCGAAGGGTCAGCCTTAAGTAGCCAGAAGTTCTTTTTTGATATTCTTTGAACAGGTTTTGGAAGCTTCTCAAAGCATTTCCAGAAACGTGCTGTTGTCCGATGCATTTAGAGTTCCTTGAGCTTTCCCTTAGCTTTTTCATCAATGGCCTCTTTAATCAGGAAATCTAATTTCCCTGACTCAGAATCTGCTTTAATCTGCCTATCCCATTTTTGCCAGTCCTTTTCAGAAAACCACTTTCTAAGGCGAACATATTCCTCTTCTGATAGGGCTTCAATAGCGGCCTCGATTTCTTCTACTTTTGACATATCTTAATCTACCCCCTTTTTCTATAGATTCTTTAAATTCATTCCAATAGCATAAGCTTGTTTTAGATATTCTGGTTTTTTTAATATTGGACCTTTCTTTATTATATCACTGAAGAAAAACATATTAACTATTTTAACACCGAGACAACCCAGAAGGCGATTATAAAATACAACCAACTTGGTAACCCTTTTTCTTTTAATAAATTGACATGTTTTTTCATTCCTCACTTTGTCTTATAGATACAATATTCAATAGAATCCCCTATCCCTGAAAAACCTTATGAATCAAGAGTTGTGTAGGTTGGGTTGAGGAAAGAGAAACCCAACAACTGAGATTATTCATGTCCCACATTTTCATCAAATTTTATTTCAGTAATTGCTCCCCAATCACTATCATAAATACCTTGCCTTACATAGCGATGAAAGCTGGAATATGGCCAGTCAATGGATGATTTTACTAATCTGTACTTAACTACAATACTTATAATTTTGAATCAATAAGTCTTTTTAGGAGAATATCCTCAATGTTTTGACGTGAATCCAATATTGATAAAACGTATACGGTTTTTCCAGATATCCTGTATATGACTCTCCATGGAGATATAATTAATTCACGATATTGCAAAATTCCCTGATCTCGCAGCTCCTGAACAATGCGGCCCCGTTCAGGTAAAACATAGAGGCAACGTGCTTTTTCTTTTATGTTCTTAAATATTTTTGTTGCGTTAGCAGGATTATCATTGGCGATATATTCAATAATATTTATTAAGTCATTTTCAGCAATATGGGACCATATAACTTCATATTTATCGGTCATTTCAATTTTGCTTTCAGCATGTTATCAATCCTCTCAAACACCTCTTCCTGGGATTTTGATTTTCCGCTCCTTATGTCCTCTTCACCTTGTGAAATCAGCTTCAAAATCCCGATTGCATTTCGCATATTTTCATAACTTTTAGGGTCTTGTAGTACAGCCTTAGGTTCACCATTTTGAGTAATGATAACAGGCCGGTGGGTTTCATTTATTTGTTTGAGTAAATCGGCTGCATTTGATTTAAGAAATGTAATCGGTTTTATATCTGTTTTAATATTCATTTTATAACCTCCAGTCTTTTTATGGTACCAAATTAAGACCGTATGTCAATGTCGTTTTTACGACATGCTAATTTTCCTTATTGTTTTATGTAACGACTCCGGTAATCTTACACTCAAGGTACTCATAGTGAACCTCCTTGTTCTACATGGCGATGAAAGCTAGAATATGGCCAGTCAATGAGTGATTTTACCAATCTGTGCTTAATTGGATTGAAATGAATATATTAGATATGCTTTGCAAAATCAATTTCATTCCTAATCTGATGTTCCCAGAAACGCCGTTGCCAAATTCCTTGTTCGCCTTTGTTTTGTCTTGAAGCTGATTGAAATTTTTTGTGCTCACTCTTGCATCGTCTGCTGAAATAACTCTTGATCAATCGCCATCGCATTGAGAAAGCATTGTCGTTTTCTGGTAATGTACAAATACAATGGATATGATCAGGAAGTAAGACAAAAGCCTGAATTCTAAAGGGGTGTTGCTTGATAACATACTGGAAAGCCTATTTTATCAGCGCCACATTTGCCTTGTGACATAATATCCTCTTTCTATTGTATGTTACTATGGTAAAGAAGAATGTCGCACCTCTCGCTTGTGATCTGCGATATTGCACTATATTCTCGCCATATTAGGTTGTTGGGTTTCGTTCCTCAACCCAACCTACAATACTGTCCCATGTGAGAGGAGGAAAATACAAATATGAGATTGTTACCTGCTCTCCGGGTACCAGTTTTGGAATGACAATCTCTGAACCTCCAGTCGGAACATTCTCCACGGTATGAGGAACGCTTGTGGCTAACTGATAGTTGGGCAATAAATGATGCCCAATACGTACATGGTTTGCGGACTCGCGCCCAGCGTTCCTTACAACTATCGCATGGGTAAATACTTGGGTTCGTTTTTCGTCGTTGAGAGAAAACGACGAAACGTGGCCGAGATATGAGGTTAGCTTGGGGCGTTTTGCTAACCAGCGATCTAGAAAGTGACCCAGAACGAGGGTAGCTAGAGACACTACGATTTTTATAACGGGGTCCCAGTTTACGTTCATGTTTTTCTCGTGGGTCTAACGCCTGAGGTCATCGGTGGCTGTAAGCCATCCTCTGGAGTGACTTGTTAGGCAGTTTCACATTGTCTTCCTTCGCTTGAAGGCTTGGACGTCACGGGGAGAAAGGTCGAACCACTCCCCGCCCTTTCGTTTATCCTTAAAGCGATCATGCCAATACTTTTCAATCCCGGAAGGATCATCGGTCTTTATCTTATGGACCAACTCAAGTTTCTCAGGAAGAAGGACTCGGAGTTCGAATTCTCGCCTTTCCGCACAATTGCTTCGGCCTATCTTGAAATGTCTACCCGATTTCATCAGGTAGACAAATCCAAATTCGATCTCTTGTAGTTGTGTACTCTCTTGGTGCTGAGGTCTTGAGTCGGCAGCGGCTGCCTTGCAAGTTGCGACGACTTGGGCGTCTATGCCGTGAGCCTCACAATACTTTAGGACAGCTTCTATCAGATCCGCTTTGCTTCCGAATCTGGAAAAAGTGTTGTGAGTCGGGAAGTTCTTGTCCTGATGACTCTTAAGTCTGCGTTCAGTCGATGTAGGGAAGTGACCAAGCTCTCGGATCAGCTGGATAAGCTTCTCAATCAGGAAATCCTCCGAGTAAGCAGATTGCATCTCGTTAGGATTCGTGTAGCCTGCTTCGGCAATTGCGTCGGTCCATCGGGTCCAATACTTACCTCTCCAATCCCAGACTTTTATTCCGGTTTCCTTCTCGAATCTGGCGATTCCGAGTGGACGGCCTCCGTTTTCCTCGGTCGTGCGTTTGATTTCGGAAAGTATGTGTTCTTTATCCATATGATCTTCTTTTGTCCTTGCCTAACGCTCCGCTTCAGCCGCGGCGGCGCGTCAGCGCCGACGTCGGATGGAAGCGGTTGTTATGCCTATCGGTCAAAATTACGCTCCCGCATTTCTTCACAGACACCGTCAATGCTTGGGAACATCGAGCCAGCGGTAATTCCCATGAACCGTAGATCACGCATCGCTATCTCACGCTCTTTTGCGGGTATATCTATTGCGTCAAGGAACCGCACCCCGGTCTCGCTTTCCTTTTCCAGAACGTATGCCTCAATATCGTGCAAGTTGGTTACGGTCGTAACAGACTGCTGGGGCACTAGTCTCGGATTGTCTATCGCAATGAACTCCATAACAGAAAGGTGCGGGAATGGTGGATCGAGGTTTTGTATTTGTCGATATCGCTTCTGCCACTCTTGATTGTTGAATATATAAACACGAACGACTTCGTCGCCATCATAACCAATCGGTCGATCTCGAAACGCAAAAAATGCCGCCACATATGGCGAGTGAGACCAATCCAATAGCGGTGTCGGATAACCATGGTGTTGTAGAAGATTGAAAAATGCGCCGTTCTGGTCAGGCACAGTCAGATCGAAGAAGTGAGATGTAATAGCACTAAGTCTCTGATGTAGTTTCCTTACATCTTTGCTTGTAAACTCGCTCATTCGATACCGCCCGCGACGATGGAAGGATGTGCATAGGCTCCATGGCTTCTGTTGTCCACGAAATAGGTAGCTAAATTTGGATATCGAAGATATGTATGACTTGAATTCTTCCCATGACATTTTCTGACTTGGGATTTTTGACTCGCCGTTTCCTGATGGCCTATCTAGAACTGCAGAGAAAGTGACGTTGATGTTCGATACAGCATTAACGTGTAGTTTATTGCCCTGCACCCTTAATTTAACGTTAGCCTCGGATGAATGTACTACTCCCTCCCCATATAACGCTTTAATTTCCTCCCAATTGCCCTGAAAGCCCGTACGTGGATCGATTGGAAAGATATACGCCGTTGCATCTTGTTCCTCACCCTTATTCAAGGTCGATAGGTAAGCAACAGATGCAGGAATGTTGTTTGTCGATGGATTGAGGTAAGCCACACCCTCGAAATGATCATCTACCTCATCGATATTGATCATTACTTTCCCATCAGCACCACCCGAGTATGAACCTAGCCATTGCCCCCTCATGGGCATCTCCTTATCAAGGCATAACGCTTCGCTTCAGCCGAGGCGGCGCGTTAGCGCCGACGTCGGCTGGAAACGGTTGTTCGGCGACTTGCTAGCCAGCATTACCAACCATCCCAATCGCTCCGATTTCTAACAAGGGGCCAAGTAAGTTAGCAGCGCCCCCGTGCTCTACGATTTTTCCATTGACGACACGATCTATGTTGACGCCGGTAAACACAACGGGTTTGCCGGTAGGTTTCATACCCAGCCACTCTCCCTTATGCGTACCTCTCGCAGTGATGCAGGAGACCACCCATTCCCCTTCAACAATTTGTTGGTCGATTGTGATTTGAAGGTCCGGGTACGTTTGCCGAACACCGATGGTGTGCGCCTTTGCGCCTTCAATACCGACAGGGAATCTCTTTCCATCATGAACTTCGCAATAATCGGGAGACAGAAAATGCTCGACTAAATCAACATTCCCCGTATT
>CAZPUD010000143.1:0-6043 GCA_964589115.1 uncultured candidatus Brocadiaceae bacterium
AAATCCCGAAAAGGGAAAAATATGGACTCCAGTAGACGTCGATGAATATCTGAATAACCTAGAGAAGAAAGATCCAAAAAAACGTGGCTACGATGATAATGGAAATGTTAGGAGGGAGTCGGTTCCCGGTATCGTTTTTGGCAGTATAATGAAAGGTAGCCATGATAAGATTGACAAGAAGATCCAAGACAAGATTGACGAGAAGATACAAGTGGAACTCGAAAATGACCGCCTAGTGATTATCAAGATTCCCTCGCGAAGGACCGTGAATAAAAAAACGAAGAAATTTATTCCTATTTCCGAACGTCGCGATCACTTCGTGGTCATCACGGGAGTTACGAACAAAGATGGCCATAGAACTTACATAATTCAAGACCCTGGATCTTCGACAACGACTCTTCGTAACAGCGACGACGACGTCATTCGCGCAGTGTACTTATACAAACCCCCTGATAAGAGCGGAAAGCTTAAAATTGCCAGAGCCATACAATCATCCTCTCAGTCTTATCTCAACGTTTCGGCCATCGGGTCGGCCATTGAAGGCGTAAATCTAATGGTGACTGATCCACAGGGGAGAAGGACGGGGTTCGATCCTTCATCCGGCAGTGAGATTGCTGATATTCCGGAATCTGCCTACGATATCGTTTCCATTGATCCGCCGCCTGATTCGGATTTCTTAGCCTCGGCACCTACAGCCTGCTTCGGTGTGTTCTCTCCCGCACAAGGAACCTATCAGGTCACTATCCACAGTGAGACGAGTACAACATACAAGCTGTGGATTATTGAATATGATAGCGACCGGTCTGTAAAACAGTTCACGGAATTAACCGGAAGCCTCGAAGCCAGGCAGACTGACACCCATACCTTTGAGGTGGCACTTACCGTTCCAACAATAACGCCAACAACGCCAACTCCAACTACTACTCCAACCCCGTGCGGCGATGTTTACCCGCCCACAGCCAGTTTTACGGCAAGTCCAACAAGTGGGGTGGTTCCGCTAACGGTGCAATTTACAGACTTATCAACATCTGGCGGTGAAAGCTTAAGCCCTGATTATTTTAAGTGGTTCTGGGATTTTGGAGACGGCAATACAAGTACAGAGCAAAATCCCGTTCACACATATACAGAGGCAGGAAATTTTGTTGTTAGTCTAACCGTAGATATAGATAAACGGGGAAGATGTCTGGATTGTTTTGGTCAGTCTTGTAATGATACTGCAACGCTAACCGTATCAGTAAGATCGGCATCCACACCGACTCCGTCACCTTCCCCAACTGCAACACCAACGTCTACGCCAGGCAATTTTGTTGTTATCGAGAGCCGAATGACAGGTATTACATGGGATGAATTTGATAATGAATACGCTGGTTGTGAATTGCCTCCTGAAAAGACTACATTCCTCAATACCGATACAGATGCAAAAATTTGGTTTTATTATGTAAATGCAGAAGAAGGGGACACTGTTGTATGGAATTGGTATGCGCCGGATAATACTTTCTATACAACATCGAGTGGTGTATTTAGTTATAGCAACGGTTGTTGGCTTGCCTGGATAGATATAGAAGGACAACCCGCTGAATCAAAATTGGGGATTTGGAGGGTGGAGGTATATAGAAATAATGTACATTTGTTTACAGATACTTTTATAATTACATCTACTTCACCTCCAACACCCCCTGTGTGCGGGGCTGAGTCTATAGATGTATCTCCAACCAGCCTGGTACTCAAGAGAAAAAACAGCAGTGTGGTGACGGTGACAGTAACAGGTGCAGATGGTTGTGCAACTGAGGGTGAGATGGTCAAAGCTACGATCAAGTCGGGTAAGAGCCTCATATCGATGTCACCAACAAGTATTATAACAAACAAAAACGGTGAGGCTATATTTACGATTACTGCCATGAATAAGACAGGTGTTTCAAGGATCACATTCAAGGCAGGATATATGAAGATGTGGATGACCGTGAAGGTTAGTAGGAGGTAAACGTCCGGTATTAAACCGGCATTTGTCGTACATTTAAAAATCACTGCTAAGGCAGCCTAATTTGGTTTTTCACCAAACACGAAAGTTCCGCTTTTTCCGCCGGATTTCTTTACAAGGTGGATATCACTTATCACCATTCCTTTATCTACAGACTTACACATATCGTATATTGTAATTGCGCAGATGGCGGCGGCAGTAATAGCCTCCATTTCTACCCCGGTTTTTCCGGTAACCCGGACTTCTGAGAATATATCAATTGTATCATGGTCATTGTTCTTATAATCTATCTTTACGCTGGTTAAGTTGAGCGGGTGACACATAGGAATTAAAACAGAAGTTTGCTTCGCAGCCATAATGCCGGCTACTCTTGCCACCTCAAATACATCGCCTTTCTGTATCTTTTTATCGAGAATGAGCTGAAAGGTTTCTGGTTTCATAACAACCTTTGCATGTGCGACAGCAATCCTGTTAGTAATTTCCTTGTCACTCACGTCTACCATGCGTGATGCACCCTGTTCATCAAAATGGGTTAATGGTGTCATTTGACTAATATTTGCCTCCTTCTACTTTTTAGCATGTCCGGTTGTGCGCTTGGCTGCACGCTTTTCTATCATTTTCGTTCAGGTTCGAACGTATAGTAATAATCACTTCCGGCGGGTTCAGGTTTGTAACCTGAACCCATGAGTTCATGTGGATATAGCGCTATATGCAATTGATGGCAAAATAAACAATATAAAACGTGGGGTTCAAGTTACAAACTTGAACCCGCCGGAGTTTTTGTCTTTTAAAACCCAACCTAATTTAATGATTACTACACCTTACCTACATCTTTCATGGTATGAGTAAAAGTATAGACATTTTACCTTTAATACTCCGTAAGGAGTAAATGATAGTAGACAGGCAATTTATTGCCTGTAATTGAATGATAGAAAACAAGTCCCGTAGGGACGATTGAATTGTGCCTGTTTCTATCGTCCCTACGGGACTTACATCACTAATTTAATCTAAAACAGGCAATAAATTGCCTGCCTACTATCAACATCCCTTACAGGGATGAAAAAGATGTCGGTAAGGATAAGCATATATAAGGGCTGAAGATTTTCAGCCCCTACCTTTTGTATGTTTTACAGACTTTTTGGACAACCCCGGCCTGTTTACTCAAATTGTCTTTTTCTAATCCCGAAACGATGTCACGATTATAGTCGTTCGAGCTGTCTTCTAATCCCGAAGGGATGTTATGATTATAGCAAAAGACCTAAGAGGGATTTTAAACCCCGAAGGGGTGACATTGGTATCTCGAACAAATTCGAATATCGAAATTCGAAACAAATCCTAAATTCTAATGTTTGAATTACCAAAACACTTTTATATAGCTGAAAGCTGACAGCTTTCAGATGAATTTGTTTCGTATTTCGTGCTTAGTATTTCGGATTTCATTTTTGCAGCGCTACAATTCGATTTATTCGGGTTAGGAACAAACACGTCCATTAAGAATAGAACTTATTGTTATCCGCCTACCTGGTGCATTATCACGTGACCTTTCCCGGAATGTACGGGAGGCTTCAGGTTTGCGGCGCGGACAAATGCATCGGTGAGTGATTCCTCAGTGGGGTTGTTTCTCAAGACAGTCCTTAAGTCGACCTCTCCACCCGATAATAAACAGGAGCGCAGTTTCCCGTCGGAGGTTAAACGGAGACGATTACATGAATTGCAAAAGGGCTGGCTTACCGCTGATACGAATCCCAGCTTTCCCATAGCACCTTTAATCTTATATATCTTTGCTGCACCACTTCCAAGTTCAGGGGCAGGGAGTGCTACCAGCTCATTGTTTTTCTCAATAATACCGATGATATCTGCCATAGGAATAAATTTATCTTCAGAAGATAGATTTGCCCTGTTCATCGCCATATATTCAATGAAGCGTACTTCGAGGTCCCGTTCCAAAGTAAGCCGGGCAAATTCTTCAAACTCATCGTCATTTACTCCCTTCATGGCAACTACATTGATTTTCGTATTTTTAAACCCTAAACAGAGGACCTCTTCAATTCCATCCATAACGTCTTTTAACTTACCGCCTCTGGTAATTCTTTCAAACTTTGTTTCTTCCAGACTATCAAGACTGATGTTTAGTCTGAAAAGGCCTATTTCTTTTAACACTTTCGCATAGTTTTTCAGATAAATACCATTCGTTGTCATTGCAAGGTCTTCTATACCTTGAATACTCCCTAACATATAGAGAAGGTGTTCAATATTTCTTCTGGCAAATGGTTCTCCTCCGGTTAGCCGAAAGCTTTTGATTCCTAATTTGACGGCATGCCGTACGATAACTGCAATTTCTTCATAGGTGAGGATATCTTTATGTTTAGAAAGTTCTAATCCTTTTTCCGGCCTGCAGTAAATGCACCGAAGGTTACAGAGTTCGGTTACTGATATCCTTAACCGGTTTATCCTTCTAAAATATTTATCTATAATACTCACGTTTCTGCAAGTTATTTATGTTGTTAGTAAATCTGTAATTAATATGGAGTAGTAAAATATTGGAGTAAAGGAGCATTGGAGTTTTTTACAACATTACTCCGGTACTCCATTACTCCATTTTATTTACTCCATTAGTCCATTATTTCATATCAATGGTTTTGGCTGCGCCGTGCTAGGCATCATCGGTGTTGTAACTTGTTTTTGGTATGATCTGATATTCCTTCATCTTTCTCCATAAGGTTGTTGTGGAGATCCCGAGGTTGCTTGCTACCTGTTTCCGGTTTCCCGCATATTTCCGTAATGACTCTACAATTGTCTTTCTTTCTTGTTGTGCCAAAGCAGCTCGAATACCCCCCATTTCCATCATGAGGTCAATGTTATCGGCTGGCTGTGTATTCTGTAAAACCAGGTCTGCGGCAGTAATCTGTTCATCTTTTAAAAGGGTAATGGCCCTCTCAATTACATTCTCCAGCTCTCTTACGTTACCGGGCCAGGGATATTCTAAGAGGAGGGCCATTGCTTCTCCGGATATTTCTGGCGGGTTCCTCTTTAGCTTATTCGAAAATACATTTACAAAATAGTTGGTTAATATGGGGATGTCCTCTTTTCTCTCTCTCAGCGGCGGCAAATGAATCCTGATAACGTTAAGTCGGTAAAACAGATCTTTTCTGAAAGCGCCGGTCTTTGTAGCCTCGTCAAGGTCTTTATTCGTAGCAACGATGATACGGACATCAAGATAAATCGGTTTATTATCCCCAACCTTTCTTATTTCGCCATTCTGTAGAAACCGAAGCAATTTTACCTGGGTTGAAAAGGAAGTCTCGCCAATTTCATCCAGAAATAATGTACCCCCTTGTGCTTCCAGGAAAATACCTTTTTTATCTTTTACTGCACCGGTAAAAGAGCCCATTACGTGTCCAAATAGTTCACTCTCCTGAAGATTTTCCGGCAATGCCCCGCAATTTACCACGACAAATGGCTTATCGTTCCTGCGGCTATTATTGTGAATAGCGCGGGCAACCAGCTCTTTTCCCGTTCCGCTTTCCCCGGTAATTAAAACTGTACTCTCACTGTTTGTAAGTTCCATAAGGATATTCAAAACCCTCATCATTACCGGAGAATTGCCTATGATGCCCTCAAATCTATATTTTTCCTTAATTTTCTTTTGAAGGTTATTTGCCTTGTCGGACAACCGTTTCTTTTCTAATGCCCGTTCAATTACTGAAAGTATATCAGAAAGCTGAAAGGGCTTGGTAACATAATCATAAGCCCCGTTTCTCATGGCCTGGATAGCACTATCGATAGTACCAAACGCTGTCATAACGATCACTTCCGTTGACGGATTAATGGATTTGATCCTCGATAATATTTCCAAACCGTCCATATCCTCCATCTTCAAATCTACGACGGCTAAATCAAAAAAATTCATTCTTTGTAACCTTACGGCCTTTTCCCCATTTTCAACAGCGTCCACGTAATAGCCGGCTCTCTTAAAGGCAATGGCGAGTGATTCTCGCATATTCTTTTGATCTTCTACAATAAGGATATTAAACATAAGCCCTGAAAAGTTTATATTGAAATAGT
>CAZPUD010000143.1:6143-10091 GCA_964589115.1 uncultured candidatus Brocadiaceae bacterium
GAAATAGTTTTAACCTGCCTGTTCTTTATCGGTAATCTGATGGTAAATCTCGTTCCCTTGTTCCGCCTGCTTTTCACGTCTATTGTACCACCGTGATTATCTACTATACGATGCACGATAGAAAGTCCTAATCCTGTCCCTTTCGATTTTTTTGTAGTAAAAAAGGGCTCAAATATTTTTTTAATAATCTCAGGTGGAATTCCATCTCCAGTATCTAAAATTGTAATTTCTATCACGTTATTGTTTAAAGGTATTTTGGGTCTTTTTACGCGTATAAAAATTTTTCCTCCTGTTGGCATGGCATCAATTGAATTTACGAATAAATTCCAGAATATCTTCCTGATCCAGTTCCGGTCTAAAAAAATCATGGGAATATTGTTTTCGTAAATTTTAATGACTTTAATCTCTTCATTGAATCTTGCGTCCTGTTCCAAAAGAAGGAGTGTTTCATCAATAATTTCAAGGATATTGCTCAGGACAAAATAATATTCTGCCGGATGTGCAAAGTTAAGGAAGTTTGTTATTATGCTGTTGAGCCGGTCAGTCTCCTCAACCACCATATCAAACAACCTCTGATCGTCACCGTTCAGGGTTAAATCCCGTTTAAGCATACAAACTGAATTTGATATGGCACCCAGGGGGTTTCTGATTTCATGGGCAATAGAAGCGGCTAATTCACCAATTGAGGCTAAACGCTCAGAACGACGTATCTGTTCTTCAATCTTTTTCCTGTCGGTTATATCCCTGATAATTCCTTTAATACCAATAGTACTTCCATTTTTATTTTTAATGGGATAAGTATTTTGAGAGAGCCATATCTCTTCACCGTTTTTACAATAAATCCTGTACTCCAGGTCCTTCGAGACCTTAAGTTCCCCTTTGAGTATATTCTGCATAGTTTCTTTAACCGGATTCACGTCATCCTTGTGAATTATTTCGGTACCAAGTGAAGATGTCTTGTAGTACTCCTGCGGCAGATATCCTGTTACTTTTTGTAATGCATTATTGAGAAACAGATATCTTCCGGTTTTATCCATCCGGAATATGATATCTTCAATGTCCTCTACCAAATTCCTGTATTTTTCTTCCGATTCTTTGATTTTATCAAAAAGACGGGTATTGTCAATTGCAATAGCTAATTGTGGAGCGATCTTATTGATAAAATCAAACTGGTTTTCCGAGAAATTATTAACCTTCTTGCTTCCAAAGTTGACACTTCCGGTAATTTCGCTTCTGCAGACAAGTGGAAATGCCAATCGGGATTTGATTCCTGCTTTAAACATAATAGGGTCGGTGGAAAATGAACCACGGGACGTATCGTTAACCATAAAGATCTCACCGTCGTCCACAACTTTTCCCGCCAGAGTACCGTATTTAGAATAATGAATACCTTCCTCCAGCTTTGAAACGTTGTAATCTTTAGAGACAGCAAAAATTAAAAGCTCTTCTCTCTTTTCATCAAGGAGGGTAATACTCATCCGGTCAAAATCGATGACCTTGTTGAGCTCTTCACTCAGGGATTTGTATACTTTACGGATATCGAGGTTCGAGGCAAGGAGCTTATTAATATTATTCATAATATCCTTCTCTTTTTCAATCCTCTTCCTTTCTGTCAGATCAATAATAATCCCCTCATACCCGATAACATTATTTCGTTCATCCCGTCTGAGATTGCTTGTCATGAGGCAGGGTACCATGGTGCCGTCTTTCTTTTTTAGCTCTACCTCTTGATCTTTAATAAAACCATTCTTGTATACCAGTTCTCTAACGGCCTTACCTTCGGCAGGATTGAAGAATAAGTGCGTAGTTAAATTCAATTTTAATATCTCATTTTTTGAATCGTATCCAAACAGGTCTACTCCGGCCTGGTTAATATCTGCAAACTGACATTCTATATCACAAAAAAATACGACGTCTTTACTTGCTTCAAAAAGGCGTCTGTACTTTTCTTCCGATATTCTTAACTTTTGTGTCCTCTCCTCAACAATTTTCTCGAGCTGCATGGTATAATTGTGAAGTTCCTGTTCCAGTAATTTCTGTTCTGTTATATCTCTGGTAATCATTACGAAACCAATTGGGTTTCCGTCGGTTGATTGCCGGGTCGTAAAGGTACTGTAACCGGTAAATATTTCTCCATTTTTGCGTATTAGCTTCATTTCACTTTTATACCTGCCGGTGATTAAGGTGGTTTTCAGCATCTCTTCAACCTTACCGGACTCAACATCCTCTTTTGTATGTAAGATCCTTATATTAGATTTATGCATCAATTCCTCAGGCCTGTACCCATACATCCTTTTTGCACCCTCATTGAAGGCCAAGATACTTCCATCAAGATCTGCTGCAATAATCGAGTGTTCAGTAGAACCGACCAGGATGCCGTTCAGAAAGTTAGTAGTCTCCTGCAACTTTGATGTCTTTTCTTGTACCGATTCTGCCATTACATTGAATGCATCTCCCAGTTCTCTTACCTCATCTTGCGTCTTTATTGTTACCCGCTGTGATAAATCACCTGCTGACATTTGCCGTGTTGCTGATGTTAATTCCATAATCGGACGGGCAATCTTTTGTCCAATAAAAAAAGCAAATGCAATTCCTGTAACGGCTAAAACCACCCCGGCCGTCGTTAAGTATGAAATTATTTTTAAAAATGGATTCGTTAAGTTGTTTATCACCAACGATGCTTCATCGGCCTTGATTTCAGTAATAATACCCCATTTAAGATCAGGAATCCAAAACCACGCCCCCAATACCTCTTCTCCCATGTGGTTTGTATATCCATTTACGTCAAACCCATTGATACCTTTCAAACACGAGGCTGTGCTCTTCGTGTACCTTTTGGTTTCAGGGTCGATGACTGTTAGACCGATCGCCGTTCCCTCATAGAATTCTTCCGCATCCTTTTGTTGTTTTGTAAAGTTAAACTTTGAGATCATTACACCATATTGATTAATAATATAAGTATCATAATTGTCCTGATGAGGTATTTCCTGTAGTTCTCTGGCAAGAGCGGTAAGATCAGCCTGAAACATTATTACACCCGCCACATCTCCATTTCCGTTTCTTATGGGCATAGAGACGCAAACAAGAGGTAATCCCGGTGGTTGGTTGCCCAGTTTGTTTAAATCATAGAAAACGGAGGGTACGGTATCAGAAATATGGGTCATACCCTTGACGGCATAAACAAAACCTTCACTATCGGTTATATTCAACCCTACGAGCTTGTTATCGGTTGATAAATGAATGGTGCCTGATAAATCGCTGATGCAGAATCCACGGAAATATTGTGCGTAGGGAATATGGGAAATGAATTGAGAATTGATATTATCATCTGTTTTTGTCAAAATTGCTGCGGCTGCTGTGAACGAATTATTGGCAATATATACTGCATGATTTTTTAGTTTATTGAGCCAGTCATTTACCTGGAATACCCGTTTAGAACCAACAAGTTGTAGATTGTCAGTTACCGTTTCCTGAATGGCCTTTTTGGCGGTAGGATAGGCAATAAGCCGCATTACTAATAATGGTGTCAGGACAGCGATCAGGAATAGAAAAATTAATTTGTTTTTGATTGATCGAAACATACAAAGTCCTGGATACGGAGTAACTGGCATGGAGTACTGGAGTATTGTTGTAAAAAATTCCATTACTCCATATCTGCTATAGATTATCAGGTAGCTTAATTACATTGGGCGGCACGGACAAACAGCCCTTCCGGATTGATAGAAAAAGCTAAAGCAAAACTTTCAATTTAGCTTTACCCTTATCCCAAGACCGGAAAAGGCTGTTTGTCCGTGTGACGGCTATAGATGTATTCATAAATTATTCTCATTTTGAGACCAGACAATAATATTTGCTGGTTCAAAGCATTCATTTTTATAGACACTGCCGTAGGAAGCCCAACACTGACAAACAAAGTTTGTCAGTGCCACCCGTGAGTCTTCAAACAGC
>CAZPUD010000144.1:0-10055 GCA_964589115.1 uncultured candidatus Brocadiaceae bacterium
ATAAAACCATACGCCGTAATACGAAGAAGATACCAACTTGTGGGCATACAAATCCCACCAATAATCCCGCATACAGGGTATTACGCAAAAGGAAGTTCGGGCTAAGTATTTCTAAAAATTGTTCCATAATACGTCCTGAAGGTTCTTTTTATTTTATCAGCGGTGAAAGTATTTCTACAGAATCACCGACAACTATCTTTTTATCACGAATCCAAATTATCTTATCAATCCATTTCGGTATGCTGTGAATTTCATGTGTGACCATTACGATGGTTAACTTATGTTTTTTGTGCAGCTCAAAAATAAGTTCCATAATCTTTCTCTGAGTAGCAATATCAACCCCGGTAATTGGCTCATCCAGCAACAGGATATTTGGTCTTGTGGCCAGTGCACGCGCTATAAGTACACGTTGTTTCTGTCCCCCCGATAATTCAGAAAACAGATGTTTTTTTAATTCCAGCATTCCAACGTCTCTGATGCAGTGCTCCACCCATGCACGGTTTTGACGGGATGTGGGATAAAATGGTTTCATTCTCCCAAAAGTGCCCATCAATACTACCTCTGACACCGTAAATGGATATATTTCATCTAAAGATTGGCGCTGGGGCACGTAACCGAACTCCGGGTATTCCCCATCACCATAAATAATAGCGCCATGCAAAGGGGGAATGATCTTCAGGATGGTTTTAAAGAGCGTAGTTTTACCGCACCCATTCGGTCCAAATAAAACTGCAAATTCGCCCTTTTTAAAAGAAAGATTTATATGGCTGAGAATAGCATGACCATTATATCCAATAGCAACATCTCTCAATGTAATGCAATTATCCATATTCATATCAGGATTTTGTTTTAAGGGCAGATGCGATCTGGCTAACGTTATAGTCAAAAAGGTCTATATAATCTTCTATCTCTTTTTGGCCTCCAACCATAATGGGTAAAACAATGACCTTTGCGTCTGTTTGGGCTGCAACAAACTCAGGTATTTTCCGTTCACGAAATTGTTCGATAATGATGAGCTTTACTCCTTCGCTCTTCATCATAGGAATAAGGCTGTTTATGTGAGTCGGTGAAGGAGGAATTCCGGGCTTAGGTTCAAGCGTACCTACTATATTTAGATTAAACCGTTTTGCAAAATAAGGAAATGTCTTATGATAGGTGACGACTTTTGTACCACGGAATGGTTCCAATATCTTTTGCCATTCGGGCAGTTTCCGATCAATCCTCGTTGTAAAGTTTTTCAGGTTTTCTCTATAAAAATTGCAATTTTTCTCATCGACTTGGCATAACCGGTCACAGATATGGGCTGCAACGATCTTACCATTTAATGGATCCAGCATAAAGTGAGGATTACCGAATGGATGAATATCCCCCATGGCGCGGGTAACGGAAGGGTCTGGTATATCTAAAATGTTGATTCCTGCCGAGGCAACAAGGTATCCGGGATTTCCTGTGAGTATCTTTCGGTTTCTTGCGCCTACAACAAGATTAGGCAGCCAACCCATTTCCAACTGCAAACCTCCGTCTATAAGGATGTCCGCTTTATTGAGCTTAACAATATAACTCGGTTTTGCATCAACAAAATGTGGATCTTCCGTAGGTTTTGCAATATTGGTCACCTCAACTTTATTCTTTCCGATTTCCCGTGCAATAGCACCCAGATCAGGAGTTGTTGCGACAATATTTATCTTTGCATGGGCGAACGATGCCCAGCCTGACAAAAATAATAAAAAAAGGTATACTTGATATACTCTTCTCATGATATGCTCCGAATAAATTAGGATTAATAAATTTAACGTATAGAAATTTCAAAGCCTTGGAGTTGGTTCAATCGTCCACGATTGAACCGAAACGTTTAGCATGTCTCATACGCCTGGAGTAAACCAAAATGTACAGGACAATGCTAAACGTATGGTTCAATCTACAAGATTGAACCAACCACAGCTCTACATTAAAAAGTCGACGAAGGCCTAATTAATCAAGCCAGTGGCCCAATTATCCTAGAATTTATGTGCTGCATGTGCGCCGAGCAAGAATTCGAACTGTAAAAATACAGAATGCTCATGAGAGTCATCTCCCATTATATTATCATAATTATATTGCAGCCGTATCTTTGAAAACTCTGATGGATAAAAGGTAAGATTAGGTGCGAGCCTCCATCGTTCAAATCCTAATGGATCCGTTGCCTCCGCCTCTCCGTCTACATAATCTCCCCTAAGTCCGGCCACCCATCGTTTCTTAAATCCCCAGGTAACCTGAGAATATGTACCCCAGTTATTCATTACTTCATCTGATAAACCCGCATCTACATCTTCGCCAGCCTCAAATCGTCTACCCATGATTTCTGTTTGCCATGCTATGAAAGGAAATCCACCGGCAGCATATTTGGACTTCCATTTCCAGAATACATCAAGACCATAAATCAGGGTATTTTTATCCCTTCCTGTAGAATTCGGTCCAAAGGCCGCTGATGCGCCCAATAAAATCGTCTGCTCTTCTGTCAGGTCAAAAGAGGTTACAACGCGGGGAACATAAAGCATATCCTCCATGCTGCGTACGCGTGTTTCGACTGCCGCGCGTCCAAACAACCCGTCTTCACTTCTGAAGCTTCGTACCGTTTCTCCCTGGCTGTCCTGCACGGTGAAAAACAATTCCGTATAATTGCTTGTAGGAGCCAGCCACGAAAGCCGTGCTCCCGGGTTTCTCATTCCGTCAGCGCTTAAAAATCTACCTACAACTAAAGGTTGGTCAGCAAAATCCCATGCATGTGGATGGGTAGGATTTAACCTGCCAAATTCCGTAAAAAAGGTACCTGCTTTTACCTGTAAGTTTAGTGGCAATGACATTGAGGTAAGATAGGCTTCTTCAACTTCTAAAAAAGATTCCCCTTCTTTATCGATCTGGAAAATAAGAAATGCATTTCCCTTAAAATAAGGATCTACTGCTCCTTCAAATGCGACTTCTAAGTTTTGTACGGTAAATCCGCGTTGTATCGGATCGTGTGCACCTGTTTCTATTTCTTCTAAATCTTCCTCTGTGGAAACCGCTGCTGAGAATAATCCATCGAAAGAAATATTCATATAGTTTTGTCCCATCCTCATTAAGGTAATGGGCTGGGTAGGGGACCACTGTCCGGCTCCTGGTGGTACAGGCTGGCCTATTCCAGTAGTATCCATTGATGGAAAGACCGGTCCTGATGCTTGTTGAGAAGGTGTGGGAAATACCGTTTCTGCATTTGCCTGTAATTCTCTTGTTTCTTCCGGAGGATATGAGGGACTTTCTGCTGTTGGAGGAGGGAAAGGAGAGATAGTACTTATGTCCTTTTGTTTCTTTTCAAGTTCTGCTTTTTCTCTTTCAAGGGTAGCGATCTTATTTTGCATCTCTGTCAAACGGGTATCGTACTCCCTTTTCATATCTTCGAGAAAGGCCTTCATACCCTGTAACTGATCGACAATTTCATCGAATTCATCTTTCCTGATACGGACCTCTTTTGTTTCCTTTTCTCTTTCTGTTCCGGTATTTATCGACGGTGATTCTTCATTGAATGCCTGTATTGCTTCGCTATATGCCCGTGATATAATACTTTCTCCAAAAAGTACGAATACGAACAAGATATAACTTAGCCCTCTCATACGATTCTCCTGAATAAAATAATCTTATTGAACAATCACTGCATAGTGCAGGGATAATGATGGATAAATCTATGAAATCTCCAGAAGTAGTTAGTCATAAGCACGCAAATAGCATACCCTGGGGGAGACGATTACACGACTGATTAACTTTACAGTATTACTAAATGGAATTAACAGAAGAATGAAGGCGGTGGACGGATAGTGAATTTCTGGATGGATAACGAAGGGAATACGTGATTGGAATAATATACAACTTTGGTGTAGATGAAATCGGATTGTGTATTCGATAAGAGAAAGTGCATCGATGTCGATGGTGTCTTTAACCACTGACAAATCTGACATGTTTCAGCGTTGTGTTGTGATGTATCTTTCTTATCTACAATGTGATGATTGTCAGGATCGTTAGATACTAAATGCCCGGTATGATCACAGTGATGAGAGCTAAAAATACTATTATGGAAGCCTCCCATCGTAAGACACAGCAGGAGATACGGGATGAGAATGGAAATGAAAATGGTATTTGCTAAATTTCTTCTTTTATTAAAATACCCTAATAACATGCTGTGCCCCTGGTATGTAGTATTTATCAGCTCCGGTTAATTAGAGCATGCTAATACCTTTTCCATTATAAGTCAAGTAAAATATAAAGTATAATTTAGTTTTTAAAAATCTAACAAAGTATTACATACCGCGTAGGGGCAGGTTTGAAACCTGCCCCTACAATAAAATAGGTTTTTTCAAGAAATTAAATTGTTACAATAATAAATTATATTTTGATTGTCTTCCACCTTCCCCTCTTATACAGAATGTAGATAGCAATGGCACGGCAGATCCAGTCGATAGCAGCCCCAACCCATACGCCCGCCAGTCCCCAACCCAGGGTAATACCCAAAAGATAAGACACGGGGAGCTGAAAGCATAAGGTGCCTACAATGGTTATGATCATGGGACTTATAGTATCACCTGCACCGCGTAGTCCCCCCGAATAAACCATATAGATAGCCAGGGCCGGCTGTTCCAGTGCAGCGATCATCACACAGGCTGCTGACAGAGAAAGCACATCGGATGCTGGTTTAAACATCATTGCCATCTGTTGTGGAAATGTGAGAAAAATGAAGGCGAAAAATCCCATCAGAATAATGGCAAAATAGCTGCTTCGCTTCATACTAAGCAGTGCCAGGTTTACATTTTTTGTCCCCAAACTCTGGCCAACTAATGTGGCTGTTGAAACAGCAAGGGCAAATCCCGGCATAAATGACATAGATTCGATCCTGACGGCGATCTGATGTGCTGCAAGTGACACGGTACCAAGGGTTGTAACAATCTTGGTGAAGAATAGAAAACCTATATGCATTAAGACGGTATCGATAGCAACAGGGAGGGAGATGCGGATGATTTTTTGCAGGGATTCAACATGGAACCGGGCAATATTGCGTATGGAAATATGCAATATATGTTTTCCTGTAAAGAGCTTACTGCAAAACATGCAGGTACCAATGGTGTAAGCAATGACCGTGGCCCATGCCACCCCGGAAACGCCTAACGCCGGGAAAGGTCCTATACCAAAGATCAATAACCAGTTAAACAAGATATTGGTACAGTTAATAACGAGGGTTATCTTCATAGGTGTCTTTGTATCACCGGCGCCCCTCAGAATTCCACTGCAGGTAAGTATTATAAGACGAAAAATAAAGAAACATCCAACAATCTGAAGGTACCCTTCCCCTAGATTTGCAACCTCTGGTTCTGCGCTCATCAGGACAAGCATTTCCCTGGAAAAAAGTACCAGGAAAGGTGTGATAATGATACCAAGGATGAGTGTCATAAGTATGGCCTGTGATCCTATTAACTGGGCATGTTCCTTTTCTTTTGCACCGATGTACCTTGCGATGATACTAAACGAGCCTGTGTTGATTGAAGAGAAAATCATGGAGATAATAAAGAAGAGGGTGCCTGCAAGTCCTACCGCAGCAATGGCGTTTGTTCCCTGCCTCCCGATCATGAGTGTATCTGAAATAAAGACACTCATGTGAAGGAGGTTTTCAATAGCAACAGGGATGCTGAGTTTGAAGATGTTTTTATTAAGGTTTTTTTCTGTAAGATCGAGAAGTTGCATGAGGTATTTTTTCTTTCATAATCTTTAAAAACTTAAGAGTTGGTTCATCGTCCACGATTGAACCGAAACGTTTTGCATGTTTTGTATACGCCTGGAATAAACCAAAACGTACAGGCAAATGCTAAACGCATGGTTCAATCTGCAAGATTGAACCAACCAGAGATTTATTTTACAAATAAATCAAGTTTTAAAGTAAGCAGGATTTTATAAGCTGTCAGCTATCGGCGGTCAGCCTTCAGTTTCTGCCCAATTGCTGATAGCTGACTGCTTATAGCTTGTGATCTCCTTAAGAGAACATCATCCGTAAATGAAACATCGGACGATAGATCATCTTTAATAAGGATAACCTGAATTGGTATTTGTAATAGTTTACATCTTTATGCTCAATAAAATACTTGCCTTCTGTGGGTTGAACTACAAGGCTGACATGGATATTTGGGGCAATACCTATTGGTATATTATTTTTTATGAGCGCCTCGTACATCCTGCGAAATACGATTACCATATCTTCATATCCGGGAGACGGGTAATCCTCCATCTCTGTACCTAATGTAGGCCGAAAGATACAAATAGTAGGAAAGGCACCGATGCCGGTAATATAGTCAATTGCCTTTAAGGTGTCTTCAACTGGTTCAATGCCTGCAATGATTTCTCCTGATACCCTGCCCTTTCCCCATAATTTTGAGGTATATTCCATTGCATCAAAAAAGGCTTGCTGGGTTAACGTTTTATGTTTACCCGGACAATATTTTTCAAAGTATGCAGGATTATACAACTCAAAGCAAAAGGAAAGATGATCAACGCCCAGTGCCTTCAACGTATTGTATTTTGTTAGTTCCCTGCATGGTGGAGACTGTACACCGACCAGTAGACCTGTTTCTCTCTTAACAGCCCTGACATATGGTTCAATAATCTCTAGTTCTTTACCATCGTAATAACCGGTATTAAAATGAACGAAGGTAACACCCTCTTGTTTTTTGGCTGCAATTGCCGTTTCTACGACGTCCTGCACCCGTTTTTCACCCTCTTCACTAACCCCCACGTTTAGTCCTGTAGAACAAAACCGGCAGTTAACCTTGTCGTCAGGTTTCCAGTAGCCGCATACTTGCGCAGGGTATACTGCCAGATACGTACCCTGCATCGTTCCCACACGTGACATAAGGGTTCCGCTGCTTGTTTTTTGTGTATAGAAAGCAGGCTGTTTGGGTAACCGGATGGCGGAGACGTCCCTTCCTTCCTTAATAACAATATACTGTCCATTGCGCTTTATTAAGGTATAGGGGGAGTTTTTTACAAATTTTTCAAAGAGCGGGACATTCGTGTAAATATCTTCAGGGTGTGCCGGGATAATGATTTCCAGTCCGCTTCCAAGACCTGCACGGGTGCGTGTAACCATGCGGGCATCATTTTCCAGGTCACAACTCTTATCGATTTTCATGCCTTTACAGAAAAGGTCTAATTCTAAAAGGCCGGGATTGAGTTTATTGTTTGTATTCATGGTATCCTATTTAACGATATTTTAAAGGAATTTCAATCTTGTTAGGGGCTGAAAATCTTCAGCCCCTACGTTAAAATGTTTTAACCATAAAAGTCACCGAAGGCTTAATTTAACGTTTAGGAATTTCAAAGTTTATCATTATGTCATTAACACACCCAGAGTTGGTTCAATCGTCCACGATTGAACCGAAACGTTTAGCATGTCTCATACACCTGAAGTAAACCAAAACGTACAGGCCTATGCTAAACGAATGGTTCAATCTACAAGATTGAACCAACCTTAGTCGCTGCCAAAGGCAGCCTAATTTAATGCCTTCCCATCAATATCATCCGGGACAGGGATATTTAATACATGCAGAACCGTTGGAAAGATATCGATGATGTTGACCTCATCAGCATCGAATTTACGATTAGACAAGAAAATACCTTTTGTAATTTCCGGATCGAGGGAACAGTGATCGGCACTCCAGTTTTTCGTATTATCCTCGATCATCTCTTTCGGTATCCCACCTAAAGAGGTCTGCCACGATACACGGTATCCATTATTATTGGCAATAATTAAATCCGGGATAAGATCAGGATCAAAATCCTTGTATACCTCTTCCCGTTTATAGACATGACGCACGGGTTTTTGGCCGGTTTCTGGATCAACCCATGCCTCTAATTTTTCTTTAATGTCATCCCGCAGCCTTTCGTATTGCCTTCCCGGTCGTACAATGCCATACTTCTCCCTGCCCTGTACATTTATATATATGCCGCCTAAACCTAATGCATAGGCTTTCGTTTTATACCAATCAACATTTGGCCAGAATTGTCCCTGTCCAA
The DNA here is from genome assembly GCA_964589115.1 of uncultured candidatus Brocadiaceae bacterium. Classification (GTDB taxonomy): domain Bacteria; phylum Planctomycetota; class Brocadiia; order Brocadiales; family Brocadiaceae; genus JBDIVL01. Next base: position 8,068 of record CAZPUD010000144.1, read on the forward strand.
AAAGGTCTTCCAGGGTCTTTTCTCTGGTATTTCCTTCAGTTGTAAGGGTCATATAATTATTCTTGGCCAGCCACGTATTATAATTTACTGCTTTTTTAAAGGAATTGAAACCGTGATCGGAACAAACGAATAAAACTGTTTTATCATTCATCTTCTCCGCCACTAATCCTACAATCTCGTCCATTTTTTTGTAATATTCAAAGATAACATCCTTGTATTTCTTTGCCTTTTCTTCATCATAGGCAGGATGATCTTCTTCTCTGAATCGCCAGAACATGTGTTGTATACGGTCTGTAAACTCAAATAGCTGGATGTATAGCTCTGCATCCTGCTTTTCTAAAAATTCTCTTAACATCTCTATTTCTTTATTTACTGTAAAATTGGTGTCCTCCAAAAATATATCCTCGTCGATCCGTTCTTCATTCAATGCCCATGTATCAATAGCCCAGCCCAGGGTTTTGTATAGACCGATCTTTTTGGTGATATCCCCGGAATAGTGTTTCGGATGCGAAATAGGGAGGGGGGGACGTTCTGGGTGGAAATTGACCGGAGACAGATAGAGTTTCAATGGATCAATAGAAATTAAGTAAAATCTTGCAATTCCATACATCTTAACAAACGGATTAAACGAAAATTTCAAGACAGACCAGTCACTCCATTCACCTTCTTTTAGGGTATGTGTTTGACCGGATGCCACAATTTTTAATAAGCAGGTACTTTTGTCAGAGGCTGCTGCGTTAATGATTTCCAGTGTCAACGGCAGGTTTATTTCGTTTGGGGGATTTTTGTACAGCTTATTCCGGGGACCATAGATAATGGTTTCTCCTTTATTACCTGAAAAAGCCACTTGAATGATCTTTCCTCCCATTTCTGTATCTTTATTTTGTTCTAAGGCTTCACTTGTGTAGTATGAAAAGGTGCCCATAGTGCCCCGTATATCGGGTACCCCCAGTCCCGACAGTATTTCTCCGTCTTCTATGGGGTCTGGCGGAAAGGTATTGGGAAAGCGTATTACGCGTGTTTTAATTCCATGCTCAGTTGATAATTCCCATAACGTTTTGCCCTTTTGGTTGTTAATTACGATGGGTCTCTCCTGAGGAAGATAGGCGTAAATTATAAAAAACATTATTCCACATACCGTTATTGCACTTCCGATTGATGAAGCGAGCAGTGTTGTCCTTGTGCATCGGGTAAAAAACAGGATAAAAAATATGATAAGAAATAATATTGCACCTATTGATGGTGCGATGACAGCGGCTGTCCATTTTCCCCACAACACCTGCTGTTTACCTACAGAGTTCATGGCAAAGTCAGGCATATAGGTATTGGGATCTCTCTTAAGGAAATCGAAGATGGTTGTTTTTCCGGGATTTTTTCCGGTAGAAAAGGATGCCCAGGAGACCGGTGTCTGGGGAGGATAGGGTGGTACAAGGGGTTTAAAGCATCCTGTTTTCTGTAATTTGGCAAGGTAGGGGAGATGACCCTCCTGTATCCACTGACTGGTTAAATTTACGTCGGCACCGTCAAAAGCCAGGATGATGACCTTCGGAATTTTTGCAGCATATAGGTTGTTCACCGCAAAGACGCAAAGGGCACAGAGTATTAAACATAAAAATTTTCTATAAATAATTTTTATAATATTTGTCACCATATGCTATATACTTTCTTCCTTCACAAATGGGTCAAGTTTTAGAATAAATTACCGATGCGCTCTTTGCGCCTTTGCGGTGAACTTTTACTAATTGTTTTATAATTTTCTTCTTTCTTCGTGCCCTTCATGTTCTTCGTGGTGTTAAAGAATATCTTTTTGCCCTTCGCCTGGACAGTATTATACCAGATATGCTACAGCGAAAATAACTTGTGTCATCATCATCATCAAATACATATGTTTCCATGCGATGTGGTTTTCTGAAGTCGTCAATTCTTCCGGGTTGCGTACCAGCAGGGCAGCGACATAGAGACCCCATATGCACAGACCATAGCCAGCG
>CAZPUD010000145.1:0-9961 GCA_964589115.1 uncultured candidatus Brocadiaceae bacterium
AGATTGCTTCGGAAAAGACCCTCGCAATGACATGCTATACCTCTTTTGGTTATTCCCATACCGTTACAATTAATGTTGACAGTGTACTACTTTACAACCGGACAGCCAATGGCCGTGCATGCCATCATAGATCCCAGCCAATCTTCGATCCCGTCAAAACCATTCTTTTTCAAGAGTGAAGCGGCAATGGTGGCCCTTCTGCCAGTGCTGCAAAATACCGTTAAAGGGCGATGGTCTTTGGGTATTTCATTAAATTTACCAGGCAATTCACCTACGTATATATTGATAGCATTTGGTAAATGACCCTTTTCAAACTCCTCTTTGCTGCGGACGTCCAAGAGTATAAAATTTTCTTTGGCAGTTATACGGCGCTTGACCTCTTCTGCATAAACTGTTGGAATTCTGTCATATCTGCGCCCCGTAACCTCCCACTTGTGTACTCCTCTCCCGAAGTAGCCGGAGATCTTATCGTATCCCATTCGTATCAGATAGCGTGCCGCGGTTTCTGCCTGTTCATGCTGATCAACGATCAATCCAATTGGCTTATCGTAGGGAAGAAACCAGCCAGCAAACGCAGGTACCATTTCTAAAGGAATCGAAATGCTGCCGGGGATAGATGCGCCTGCAAAGGCCTCAGGACTGCGTACGTCAACTGCGATCATTCCTTCATCGACGGCCCTGACAAATTCATCTACATTATAAGGGAGCAGTTCAGGCAGATTTTTCAGCAGCGGCGGCCCTTCCTGATTTAATGCATGCATAGTAGCAAAGTAGGGAGGCTTATAATGGTGTTCGTTAATTTTGTAAGTAATAAATTCATCCCGATTTTTCTGAAGAGCAGGATTGTGCCTGCGTTCATAGCCAAGGGTCGAGAATTCTCTCGATGCCATGCCAGTACCGCATACAGATCCAGCCCCATGTGCCGGATAGAGAATCACCTGTTCACCAAGGGGAAGGATTTTTTGAAAAATACTATCGTAAAGAAGGCCCGCTACCTCTTTAGGTTTGTCCGGAAAGAAGTCTGTACGGCCAACATCACCTATGAAGAGGGCGTCTCCGGTAAATACTGCAATAGGCTCCTCAGTGCTGAATCCCTTGTCATATAGGACAATTGAGATACTTTCATAAGTATGGCCCGGCGTCTCAAGTATCTTGATGACGATATCGCCTAATTCAAAATTATCACCCTCGTGTACCGGGTTACCATAGTTAAAAGGAAGATGTCTTCCGTGATAAATTTTTGCGCCTGTTTGATCTTCCAGTTCCCTTGAACCAATAAGGTAATCCTCGTTACGATGGGTTTCAAAAACATGGGTTATGCGTGTATCATGGCGGGATGCAATATCCAGGTAAATTCCGCAATCACGGCGGGGATCAACTACGGCAGCCTTATCTTTGTCACCAAAGATATACGATAAGTGTGCCAAGCCTTCTGAACGGACTGTTTCAAGGAACATAATTTATCTCTCCTTTCGTGATATCTTAAGTCTTGGCAGCCGTCGTACGCTGGTTGATGTAGTTTATAAAAAAATCTTTCAACTGTGGTACGTCACATTCAAATCCCATTGACATTGCCTTCTGAAGGGCCTCTTCACCCGTCATTCCCTGTTTTAATGCCAGATCTATCATGCTGAATGCCCCTGAACGTTTTCCTCTGTGGCAGTGGGCGTATATGGGTTTGGGCATACACTCAACGGCATTTCGAAATTTATCAATCTGCTCAGGTTTTGGCACCTCTTTACTTGATACGGGAATGTTAAGATATTGCATGCCTGATCCCCTGACAAGTTCTTCCTCTTCTTGTGGAGAGAGCGGTTGGTCTTCTTCTCCGCTTGTACGAAGATTGATTACTGATTTGAATCCTTGCTGGGGTAAATTTTTAATTTCTTCTTCAGAAGGCTGCCGTGCAGATGTGATATCTTTATTAATTTTTATTTGATCCTTCATAGGAAACTCCTCTTTTAAAAAGAACATAAAAAACAATGTAGCCCCTTCAGGGACGATCTGTTTGTAGCTTAATAAAATCCAATAGATAAATAGCTCCGTACAGGAAGTGGCCTGTATATTGGTTGATAGACAAACAGGTCGCTCCTACGGAGCTTACAGGTGATACGTTTAAAACTGTAGACGATATCTGCCGGAGAGACGGCCCACCGGATTGTATCTACCTTCAGAGTTGGTTCAATCGTCCACGATTGAACCGGAACGTTTAGCATGTTTCATACGCCTGGAGTAATCCAAAACATACTAGCTTTGCTAAACAAATGGTTCAATCTACAGGATTGAACCAACCGTAGGATTTTGGGTTTTGCCTTCTAAAAACCCAACATAATTTAAAAAATTTGGGTGGAGGTCCGAAGGGAGGGAATCAATTTTCGATACCATATCGGCAATTGATTTCAGACCTCCACCACATTTTTCAATCAGTTCATTACACCTTTCCATAATTTATCTCAAAGCTGCCGTAAGAATGCGACAAGGGCCTTTTTCTCGTCGGATAGTAACTTCAATCTCAAGACAAGATTGAAAAATTCAACAGTATCCTCAAGGGTTAAAAGCCGCCCGTCGTGCAGGTAAGGCGGCGAATCTTTAATTCCACGAAGGGTAAAAGTTTTAATGGGACCTTCGGCAGTAGCCCATTTATCATTTATCGTTCTCGGATAGTAAAAGCGTTCAACTTTGAGATCGTGCATCCTGTTATCAAGATAAAATGGTGCAGGATGGCATTCTCCGCAGCGTCCTTTTCCGAAGAATATTTTCTGTCCAAAAAGTTCTTCCTCTGTTGCATTTTCGGGATCAAGCATGCCGAGTGCATCTAACTTCGGTGCAGGAGGAAAGTCAAACATATTTTGCATTTGTGCCATAAAAGATACCTGGCTTGTACGGTCAGGGAGATGAAGACCTTTTTTGGCTGCAGTTACCTGGTCGCCGTCAAAGTAGGCCGTGCGCTGCTCAAATTCAGTAAAATCCTCAACAGATCTTAAAGATCTTTTTGAGCCGTGAATTTGCTGATTAAACATACCTCTCAAACTTACCGTATCGATTCTGAAACGGACAGCCTGAGGCCGTGTATCAGGGTTTAAATGGAATGCACCATTGGTATGACCATTGGCATGACAGTCCAGGCAAGAAACACCAAGACTGGGCTCTTCAACCAACCTGTCTTCTGTTTGATTAAATTGCTGCTGGGGAAATGGCGTAAGAAGGAGCCTAAGCCCTTCCATCTGGACGGGCGTAAGTATACCACTCATAATCTCGTAATAATTCTTAATCGAGAGTAGTTTTCCCTGGGAAACATCACCTAAGTCAGGCCGTGAAGATAAAAATATCGGCGGCGGGAATTCAGGCAAAAAATGCTCCGGAATGTCGAAATCAACATCAAAGCGTTCGAGTGAACGTTCCTCTAACTTCTGTATTTCATTAATATGAAATTTTGGGAAAACCTGACCTCCAATTTCATGTTTTACATGGGGAAGAGGCAAAAATCCTCTTGGGAATAAATCCTTATCACGGACTTCTCCGGGGGGCATTTCAGAAAGTTTTTCCCATGTCGTTCCCTCAGGCAGTTTAACCCTAACACCTCCCTGAATAGGTTTACCTCCAGACATTGTAACTCCCTGAACCGGACGATCACTGAGATCATATATATCATTAAGCAGCCCCATTTGCCTGTCCATAACAGTTGGTTTTTCATCTTTCATTTTTGACATAAGGGTTTTGAAATTCTCTTTAATGATAATAGGGAAGTAAAACGTTCCTCCTCTTCCTTCCGGCAGCTTTGGACCTGGTATTTTTTCCTTCCGGGTTATTCTTTTGACTGTTTTTTTATCGGTTTCTTTTTCAGGGGCCTTTTCCTGTTGCGGCTTATCATTTTGGTTCCTTTTCTTATCTTCATTGTTTTTTGTAGGTTTCTCTGGCAGATATACAGGTCCCTGTGCATAGATACCTGAGGGTAGAATAAATAAAAGAGTAAAGATAATAAATAATAAATATGTCTTTTGCAGCCGCCGTTCTTCATTCCTCATGTTTTCCTCCCTTATACATTAAAGACTTTAACAGATAAAAAGATTTGGTGGAGGCTGGAAAGGGGGGAATCAATTTGGAGGGCCATATTGGCAATTGATTCTTTTTCAGACCTCCACCATTATTCTGTATTGCTGCAGACTATTAAATATTTTCTAACGGTAAAAATTTATATTAAGGTTTGGTGGAGGCTGGAAAGGAGGGGAATCAATTTGGAGGGCCATATACCAATTGATCTTTGTAAGCCTCCACCAATATTTTTATAACCGATACATGAACGCAAGAAGATCCTTCTTTTCTTCTTCGGTAAGTTTAAGCTCGAAAATTAAATTGAAGAACTCTATGGTGTCTTCTAAGGTTAACAACCTTCCGTCGTGCAGGTATGGTGGTGAATCTTTTATACCGCGCAGCGGAAAGGTTTTAACAGAACCATCCGGGGCAGCCATTGCACCATTAACCATGCATGGCTCATAAAATCGCTCCAGCTTTAAATCGTGTCTTTTATTATCTGTATAACCTGGGGCAGGATGGCAAACACCGCATTTGGCCTTCCCGAAGAATAAGACTTGTCCCCGTATCTCCGATTCTGTAGGGTTTTCCCTGGGATTCAACATACCATACGCATCAAGCATTGGAGCCGGTGGAAAATCGAACATCCTCTGTATTTCAGCCATAGCTTCTACTTGTAACCGATCGGGTTGGAACCTCCCCTTTTTTGATGCAACTACGTGATCGCCGTCAAAGTAGGCGGTTTGCTGTTCAAACTCTGAAAAATCTTCTATTGTTTGTATAGATCTCTGGAGACCAAAAAACTGTTGTGCATATACGCCGCGTATGGTAGGGGTGTCAAGACGTTTGCGGAATGCCTGTGGGCGCATGTCCTGCTGTAGTTCTATGGCCCCATTGGTATGCCCGTTTACATGGCAGTCAAAACAGGCAACTCCAAGGTTTGGCTGCTCTGTGCGCCGGTCTTCGGTTGCATTGAACTCCTGTTGCGGGAAGGGGGTTAATAAGAGTCTAAGACCTTCAAGTTGCTTGGGATTTACTATACCGTTAAATATTTCTACGAAATTGTCGAGTGTTACCAATTTGCCCTGTGTAACATCGCCGAGATCCAGCCGCGTGGTGAGATAAATTGGCGGCGGAAACTCAGGTAGGAAGTGATCCGGCAAATCAAAATCTACATCAAACCGGTTGAGATCCCTCTTTCCCAGCCGATTTTTCATTTCATCGATGAGAGGCTTAGGGAAAACCATGCCTCCGGCCGGATGATCTGGATGAGGGAGTGGCATAAATCCCTGCGGGAAAAGACCCTTGCTCTCAATCTCCTCAGAGGTCATTGTGCTTAATTTCTCCCAGGTCATACCTTCCGGAAGTTTTACCCGTATTCCTTCCTGGACAGGTTTTCCACGCGACATCTTCATATGTCTGGACGGCCTGTTACTGAGATCATATCGCTCCTGAAGCAAAGCATTATGCAGCTTTGCAGCTTCAGGTTTTGCTTTCTTCATTTTTTCCATCATTATGTCAAAAGGTTCTTTTATAGCGACGGGTAGAAAGCTTCCACCGCTCTTTTTTTCTAGTTCCATCCTTTGTACGGGTGTCATTTTTGACTTTTCTTCAGAACCCTCCTTCATACCCATCATCATCTGCTTCTCTGCTTCAGATATTTCTCTCTTACCAAACATAATTTCCTTTTTCGGGACCTCTTTTCCGTCCATCATCATTGTTTCAGATTCCATCTTCTTCCCTTCAGGTTTTTCCCTTGTGCCTGGTGTTGCCTCTTTCCCGGTTATTCCTTCTTTGATATCCTCCATTCCCTTTTGAAATGCCTCTTTCATATCAGATGTCATTTCTATATCAAATGATAATTCATCAGCAGAAGGTGCTTTCTCATGTTCCCTGGCGAGGAGGGTGCTGCTGCAAATCAGTGTCCCGATAAATATGCCTAATAAATTTCTTATGTACGATTCCCATATTTTTTTTCTCATAACCTTTCTCCTTTTTCAAATGTAAGAAAATTGGGCGGAGGCCGGAAAGGAGGGAATATTTTGGATGCTATGTTAGTAGCATAGATGTCCAGACCTCCACCGCAATTTGTCTAATATTTTGGGACATAATGGATGTTATTGTGTGACTCTGTTTATTTTATTATCGTTGCTTCTGCAGTTGGCCTGCGGGTTAGTCTTGACTCCACAACAGACCAGTCGATGTTTTTGAAAAAGGTTTCCATGTAGTTATTCTTCTTTAACCCGTAATCTGGCATAAATGCGTGTTCGAAGACATCCATTACCAGTATGGGGTTACCCCCTGCAAGATGTGATGCATGGTGTTCATTTATCCAGCAGTTTATGAGTTTTCCATCAATAGGGTCTTGGTAGAGAACGGCCCATCCAATGCCCCTCATAGACCCTACTGCCTTAAATTCCTTTTCCCATGTATCATAGCTGCCAAAATCTTCAGCGAGTTTTTTTTCAATGTTATTTCCCCTGCTTATGCCCTTTTTGCTGAGATTTTCAAAATAATATTCGTGAAGCCTCATACCGTCAAATTCCCATCCGAATCTCCTTTTTAATTCAGCAAATTCCGGACTGTTCATATTTCCGGCCTCACACATTTGAGAAAGGGTGCTCATAAGCTTATTGGTATTTTTTACATATCCTTCATAAAGAGTAAGGTGCATCTTTAAGGCGTTTTCACTAAAACCGTTCATTCCCATCAGTTTTGAATAATCTTTTGCATTATATCTGTCGGTTGTAGGTTTAGACTCTGCTTCCCTCTTTACAGTCTTTCCAGATAAAGTGTTGGCCCCCAATAATAAGGATGCTCCACTTAGCCCTGTTATAGTGAGAAATTGTCTTCTATCAAACATTATAACCTCCTGTTATTTTCATAAAATACTGTGAAAATTTTACTTCTAGTTCATTTTGTTTGGTTTCATTATATCTGTTCGGTTTCATCTATTGGATGCTATAGCTGCCTCCACTCTCAAGAAATGGCGCTTTAAGCAGTTTTAAACCTGTTAATACGACAAAGGCCAGAAAAAGAAAAAACGCAATACCTCTTGCTGTTCCAAGAGGATTCCAGAAGATTCTTCCAATAATGCCAAAAAGGTAAAGTGAGCCCACAAGAACACCTAACCATCCAAGCCATTCAGGAAATATTGGTGAAGTTGTGCGTGTCATTGCCAGGCCTGACAGGCCTACCCAGCCTATGAATCAGGTAGCACCAAAAACGCAGTACATCCCTTTACCGTACGACTCTTCGATCTTATAGATTACCTCGGATGCTGCCCTTTGCATCTCGTTCCCGGTAACAAATATACGGGCTAAAACTTCCGAGATTGCAATACATCTCAGTGGACTGAGAATCCCTAATATGAGTGCTACGATACCGGCCATAAAGGCCATTGAAGCCAGTGTACCCTCGTCCTTCCAAAGACCTTTTAAGACGGCTAAAAACAGAGGGATAAAGGCATGGGGGATAATTGTGACAGCCCACCAGACAGCAGGCCATTCAATGGAATTCCGGTCTATCATTGGCAATATCTGATTAACCTGGCCGGTCTTAAGAACACTGCCAAAGCGGAACCACAGGTACATATAGAATGAAAAGGTAATAGCGACATAAATGAGAGAGGATATGCCGCCGATAGTATAAATATTCGCTTTCATTACCAGGGGGGCCTCCTGTGAAAAGGGTCTTGCCACCCAGCATCTTCGGAGTGAGCACCTAAGTAGTCAGATATAAAGTTTTTTCAAAGTTTGAATCCTCAAATAAACTGACAGTTAAACTTTTTTCCCGACCTTTCCTTCATGAATCTCACCGGTCCATCCGCCGGTTTCTATCCCTCGCTGCTCTATAAACTGTTTGAAACGCTGTAAATCACCTTCTACTTGTTTAGAAATAGCCTCCCGTATATCATTCATCCTTTCTGTTGTCCCTTTTGGCTCATATTCCAGGTCAAGAATGATATGCGTCCTGTCGCCGCCAGAACTTTCAAATGAGACAGTACCGCTGTTTCGTGTGCCCGAAGTGCTTTCCCAACTGATTACCTTGTGGGGTGTTTGTTCGACTATTTTGGCATCCCATTCGACTTCCCTTCCCATGATGTCTGCCCGCCAGTGCAGTTTCGTGTCATCAAGTTGCTTTACTTCTTTTACACCTTGCATGAAACGCGGGAACTCCTCAAATTGAGTCCATTGATTATAAGCTACATGAAGAGGTACATTCACATCGATTGACTTTCTGATTTTTTCCATAATTTCACCTTTCTTTCTAATATTTTGGGTATACTTTTGATCCCCTGTTACCCAAGATTGAATTGGAAACTTCTCCTCTGATTTGTTAATAATTCAGGTATGTGCCATAAGGAAGGGCAGGTTTAAACCTGCCCCTACAGGTGTGTATATTGAAAAATTCTTGAATTTATGTAAGTGACAAGGATGACTTGTAGATCGTCCTTCTAGCCTAATGATTAAACTGTGTTAGTTATACCATTGATCTAAGTATCGAAATAGTCAATTATCCTTCTTATACTCCACCGCCTTTGATCTCACCCCTCCAGGCACCTGTTTCACTTCCCCGCTGTTCAATGAATTCCTTGAAGCGTTTTAGATCACCTTCCACCCTGCTTGATACGGCTCCAAGTGTATCACCAACCTTCTCAGCGGCGCCTCTTGGTTCATATTCCAGATCCAGTGTTATACGTGTCTTATTGTCAGTAAGCTGTTCAAATCTTACGGAGCCATTATTTGCTGCACCCGTAGTGCTTTGCCAACTGATCATACGATCAGGGGTTTGCTGGGTAATCTCTGCATCCCATTCTACGTCTTTGCCCATGATCTCAGCGCACCAGTGCAACCGCTTTGCATCTATCTGCCTTACTTCTTTCACACCTTCCATAAAACGTGGAAATTCTTCAAATTGGGTCCACTGATTATATGCTGTATGCAAAGGGACATTGACTTCTATTGATTTTTGAATTTTTTCCATAGTCTTTTTTTCTCCTTTCCTGTGCTATAGAAATGATAATTATTATTTAAAGGCCCGCTCTAATATTGCCTTATCAGAAATAAAAAAAACCTTACTACAAAGATATTAAAGCAATCTTCGTCAGGAAGGCTGTTTCTTTTGTATCGTTACTTAAATTCCAAAGATCGCTTACCTTTATAAAGGCGTATTTTATTTTTTGAAAATGCTCTGAACTTAGGTCTCAAACCATGTACCAATAATAGAAAGATATTTACAAGTATTGAAAATATTTGTTGTTTTAGCTTGTTAATTTATTTCTAACTCAAGGAATATAAATAGCTTAACTAGTTTTGTTAATAAAATGAGTTACTTTTTATTAGGAAACAAAAGAGGAAACAAAAGGGGCAGGTTGTTAAAATGAAATTGGGGAAGTGTTTCATGTCACAGAAGTGTATCGGCACAAACGTGGGACATGGCATAATAAGTAGTAAACTGAAAATATTTTCCCCTTGCTTTTAAAGCAGGTTGATAATTATTATTAAGCTATGCATAAAAAACTTTTGGGAAGTATTTTATCTATATGGTTTTTTTTATGTATAGTACCGGGTGACTGTCTTCTGCTTGGTTGTGCGGAAGATAATTTACGATCTTGTACCGAAGGCGATTCTGTTACCCTGCTGTATAATGATGATAATTCTTCCACTCCATCGGATGATTCTCACTGCCCAAACTGTTGTATGCTTTGTGCCCATAATTTAATTGTCTTTGTATTTCAAGATTCTTTTTTTAATTTTAGCAGCCCTTCTTATTTATTCAAAATCCCCTTTTTTAGCCGCTCTGATAAAGTCTTCCAAACGATCATTTATCACCCACCACGTTTCATAGTATAATTTAATATATAGGAAACTTAAAGTTTCAGAGTTGGTTCAATCGTCCACGATTGAACCGAAACGTTTAGCATGTT
>CAZPUD010000146.1:0-9937 GCA_964589115.1 uncultured candidatus Brocadiaceae bacterium
GAGGTAAAGGATTCTTAAAAACAGGTAGGGGTGATAAGATGGGAACATGAAAAAATCTTTTATTTCTGTATCATTTAATTCATCAATTTTGGTGGCTTGCTTTAGCAATTCCCGATACTGCTTCAAAGAACTACAGATATAATCCGGTAATAGACTATCTATCGTTTTGTCTTGAAACTTTTGAAGGGTATCTTTTGCGGCTTGAGTAATATATTTTTTATCTGTATCTGTAACAGTTATACTAGCCTGTGCATTAGCAAGGGTGGGCAACAACAAACAGACGAGATAGTGCCCAAAGATCGCGAGTAAACCAAACCATATATTTTTCTTTATGCTTTTATAGATCATTTTACCTTTCCTTTCTATTCCCGGTTCAAGAGTAGAACGTGCTATTCTATTATACAAGCTCTAGTCCCTTTGCAACACCTTCTCCATAAACCTTATCTGCCTTGTAAAAATACGGAACCATCCTTTCCTGGATATCTTTCGGCACTTTTTTAAGGCTTGCGGCAATGTTTTCAATGAGTCGTTTCCGTTCGTCAGGCGGCATCAGTCGGAAGAGATTTCCGGGTTGGACGAAATCATCATCAACGCCTCTTTTCTGTTCATAGCGATTCGCGTTACCTGAAATTTTCAACGGCGGCTCATTATACGTGGGATCTGCTTTTGGTCCTCCGAAACTGTTAGGCTCATAATTTACTGAAGCTCCTCCGTTGTCATCGAATCTCATGAAGCCGTCTCGCTGATAGGTGCTTGCTACCGTGGCGAGCGGACGGTTTATAGGTAGTCGCTCAAAGTTCACTCCCAGCCGATATCGCTGAGCGTCTGCATAGGCAAAAATACGTCCCTGGAGCATTTTACAGGGAGAAAAAGAAATACCGGGAACAACGTTAGCCGGAGAAAAGGCAGACAGTTCGACTTCGGCAAAATAGTTCGAGGGATTGCGGTTCATCTCCAATACCCCTACCTCGATCAAAGGATAGTCTCCATGCGGCCAGACCTTGGTTAAATCAAACGGATTCCACCGATACGTTTCCGCTTCAGCTTCCGGCATTACCTGAACATAAAATGTCCATTTAGGGTAATCCCCACGCCCGATAGCTTCAAATAACTGACGTGTATGGTAGTCGGAATCTTCCCCTGCAATACGGACCGCATTTTCCGGAGTCATATTCTGGATACCCTGTTGAGTCTTGAAGTGAAACTTCACCCAAAAACGTTCATTGCTCGCGTTGATGAAGCTGTAGGTATGACTACCGAAACCATTCATAAAGGGGATACCCTTGGGAATACCGCGATCCGAAAACAGAATAGTTACCTGGTGCAATGATTCCGGAACCTGTGACCAGAAATCCCACACCATGGTTTCTGATCTTAGATTGGTTTGAGGTTCACGTTTCTGGGTATGGACGAAATCGGGAAATTTTATGGCATCCCGTACAAAAAACACGGGAGTATTGTTTCCTACCATATCCCAATTGCCTTCTTCGGTGTAAAACTTCAATGCAAAGCCTCTGACATCCCGAACCGTATCAGCAGAGCCTTTTTCCCCTGCCACAGTAGAAAATCGACCAAACACATCGGTTTTTTTCCCAACTTCCGAAAAGATTCTGGCTTTTGTGTATCGGGTGATGTCATTGGTCACGATGAAAGTTCCATGTGCGCCGGCTGCTTTTGCATGGACAACACGCTCAGGGATCCGTTCACGGTTGAAATGTGCCAGTTTTTCAAGAAGATGATGGTCTTGTAGCAATGTCGGGCCGCGGTCTCCGGCGGTGAGGGAAGTCTGATTATCGCAGACGGGTATGCCTGCTGCCGTAGTTAAGACTTTAGATTTACTCATTTCTTTTCACCTTTCAATTGATGTAAAAACAGGCCAACACTCTCAACTTCCCTTTGACCAACGCAACAGTCCAACCAAACCGATAACGGCCGCGACAGCGCCGCCGACTAACATCCATATCGCCTTGTCGGTAGGTGAGCCGGTAAAAAACCGGGAAATATCAGAACTGAATGACTTCGTTGCGCTGACGCCAAAGATTATAAGCAGGATACCCCCGACAAGAATTGCGAGCGAGACTACTTTGTTCATAGAAAAATCCTTCTTTGATCTTCATAATGGTTCAGCCCCCCCACCTTGCCCTCCCATTGAAGGATCGGCAATATTTTTTCCTTGCCCTTGGTGTGAGGGATTAAGGGGGTAAGCCGACACTGTTTTTCATATCTGACTACATAAAGTGGTCGCTAAGATTTTCGTCCGCGAATGACATTAAGCACTATGACCACGATGGCGATCACCAGAATAATGTGAAGGAAACCGCTCAGAGTGGTGGAAGTGACCAGGCCCAGGATCCACAATATGATCAGAATAGCAGCAATAACTAAAAGCATAGTAATTCTCCTTTCTTTTTTTGGTTAAGTATCTTGCTAATCACTTTTTGAACGTTTACCTGCTTCTGTGATATAGCATAAGAGGAAGCCACTAACGGCAGCAATACCTACAGCCAACCATGGATTAGCACGAACTTTTCGATCAATTTCCATCCCTATTTCTTTCGTTTTCTCTTCTCCCTTAGCAACCGCCTCTTCCAAAGTTTGCCGTGTTTTTTCCATCGTTTCCCTGCCTGTGTGTGTTGCCCCGCTTATAATCTCTTTGAGATTTGAATATTTCTCACTAATCAATCGATTAATCTCATCGCTCTTTCCTTTTAATTCTCTATTCAGCAATTCAAGCGCTTCGTCAATTTTTAATATGTCTCCCGCTTTTTCTTTCGTTTGGTTATCCATAGCATCATGTCCTTTCTCATTTATTTTTTATCTTCAGAAACCGCACCCAAAACTTTTTGTATCAATGTATTTGCTTTCGAAAATTTCATCCAAAATCTCTGTGAAGTAAAGTAAAGAAGAACCCCTAGCGGGACCAGAAAATAGACAATACCGAGGGAAAAGATAACTAACGCCTTTATTTCTTTACTCAAAGGAAAATAATAAAGAAACGCTACATGCAAAAATATAAAACCACAGATCATGACAACTAAACTCAAAATTAAGAGAACAATACCGATGCATATTCGCCGTATAAATCTAATGGCTTTGATGTAGTAAATCACTGCCTTAACTTTAATTTTTGCAAAACTTATGAATGTTTGTTTATCTTGTCTCACAATATCCGTTAAAATACACAAAATAATATGGTAAATCGTCTTTTGGGTATTCATAATTTTCACTAACCCGTACGAAGATTATTTGAAATGAGAAACAGCATCGTTATAAGAATCCTTCAGATTTTCCAGGGCTGCATCCATTCCGGATTTAACATCCTCCCAGGCGTCAGCGCTTTTCGATTTGAGATCATTTAATTTATTTTGCGCTTCTCCTTGCTTCTTTCGTAATCCTTCAATTATCTCACTGTACTTGGCCTTGGTATCTGTCCCTGCTTGCTCGGCCTTTGCCTGAAGGTCTTTTATCTTATTACTGAGGTAATCCAATGTTGACTCAGCATCCTTTTGGTATTTCTCTTTTTGCTGTGCCAGGTAAGTTTTTGTCGTTTCAAGGGCTTCCCCTGTTTCACGTTTGACATCCTCTGACGACACATGGGTTTCTGCTTTTTCAGGCGTCTTCTCACTACAAGAAGTCATAAAAAACAGAGGGACAAATATTGCTGCCACAAATTCAATTTTTTTCATACTTTTACGTCCTTTCTGGTGCAGCACACCATTAACTTTCTTTTTGGTTTGGGGTTTTATTAAGAGAATACGTGATTGAGACAGCATCTTCTCTTTACACAGCGAACCTCTCTGTTATCTCGCAGCCAATGTATAGTCTCTCGCATGCTATTTATTCGAGGAATTCAATACACTTAATATAAGCCTCGGCTTTTCCTCCACCTCCAGATGTAGTAGTGTCAACCTCAAGACATAAACCAGATATTGCGGGAGCCTCTTTTTCGTAATATGTTCGAAACGCACGAACCAAATCAAACTCTGAAATTACCGTTTCTTTAAGTTCCGGGTTTCCTACACAAACATAACGCCCACCTGCGTGAAAAAACCTCCCTTTGTAAGGTATGTTAATTTCGTCAGCTTCGCCGAGAAATAGGCTTAAGAAATAAGGTAAATCTGGTATCATAAAATACCCACTGGATAATTTTTCTGGACCAAAAAATATATATAAACCCAAAGCTTGAGTCCTATTCCCTCTCTCAAAGGAAGCATCCTTTGGGTATTTAATAATTCCCCATTCAATGCGCACTTTAGAGACTTCCGGAAGAATGATATCCTTACAAATAATAAAACCTCTGGCGGGTTGCTTGGTTTTAATAAACAACATACCGTCCTGAATGGATAATTCAATGGCCGTACGATCCTTAGCTGCGCCCTCACAATAAAGCCCCTTCGATTCCAACCATTTACGGACAGTACCTCCTGAATAATCTGAAAAATCGATTACATATTTTACCTTCTGAACCTTTTCTTTGTCTTGTTTTTCCAGACTGTTGTCCTTAGCCTCTTGGGATAGCTCCCGGGTCTCAGCTCGTTTATTTTCTTCGGAAAAAACGTTTCCACTCAAAACAAATATTACTATAAATGTGATGCTTGCAATAAAACTTTTCATTTTCGTTCCCTTTCATGAAAAATGAATGAAAGGTGAGAAGTTAGGATTTAAAATATACATTTCCAACTTCTCAACCGCTTAACTTTATAACCTCATGTTTTCAATTGTCCAAAACGCATTTGCCATACTACCGTTTGCGTTCCTTCACATGCACCTTGATAGGCCAGCGCATGGTGCTTACGCCCAAGTGTTGAGGATGGGCCTCTGGAAAGATGAAGACAGTATTCGGGCGCCTTAGGTGTTGAGCGGGAGAGTCCTTGTTAGCCCAACGAGGTCGGACACGGAGCGGGTTAGGCCGATAGGCCGCCATCGGCAGCTTCAATCTGCGCGCTTCGCCAGGGCTATTATTTTGCGGCGTCCTGGATTTTCTCACCAGTCTTTTCGATCTGCTGCCCGGCTTTTTCTGCTGCCTTATCGACTTCCTTGCCGGCGCGCTCCACCGAACCTTCTTTTTTCTGGCAGCCGGTTAACCCTGCAATCAGAGCGCTCATTGCTAACGCTACCATGACACTCTTGCCAAATCTCATCATTTATATCTCCTTTATCGGATATATCAAGATAAACCCCTTAACAAAGGGGGATTTTTGCACCTCATACCTTTCACCCGGATACAGACAATATAAACGGGAGTCTGCCGGGATTTCCCCCAACTCATGGGCTACGATTTTACCATAAATAATTGTTTATATCACTTTCAAGTAAATCAAGGTGTCTGGAAATTTCGCCTTTTTCCTCGGCGGTGATGGGTCGGTCTTTTATCCGTTGCAAAAATTCCCTTCGGATGTCATCTAATCTCAATTGGAATTCCCTTCCCTGGACACGCGGCAATTTTCCGATCAGTATCCCATCGTCAATCTTCCTCTGGACCACGATCATCCAATCCTCGAGTTTTGTCTCATCAATTCTTGAAGGATAGGCGCGTACCCTCTTAACTTCCCCCTCCAGATCGTCCAGTTTAGTGATAAGGGGTATCCATTCCTCCTGCGTGGTCTTTCTTTCCCTCAGCACCGTATAATCCCTTCGGAGATTATCAAGTTTTGTCACAAAATTCCGAGCCTCGTTAGGGGTTAATTCACCGGATCCCAACCCATTGCCAATCGACTGTTGAAGCAAAAACATTCGATCCTCAGTTCTTCTTTCATTTTCCGGCCATCTCTGAGAACGAGAAATCAAATCACATTGTACCAGAACGGTCATCATCCCCAGAACAATTGCAAGAAGCAGTATCTTTTTCTTAAAAAACCCTCCTTGCAAAAAATCAATTGCCTTCATCTTTCCTTTCCTCCTTTCCGAATTGTACATCGAGATAGATTTCCCAGCATGTTTATTCAGGGAACTTATACTTCAGCCATGTAGTTTGGGTTTCGTTCCTCAACCCAACCTACATAAATAAGTCCTACGCGCGACCATTGCTTTACTTGAAATAGGAAAAGACGTGAGCTATGCCCGCCTTAAGGTCATCCACGACCTTATCCGTGGTATCTTTGACCTTCTCCCACGCATCGTCACCTGCTTCCTCCACCGCCTTCAGCTTTTCAGCGGCAATACGCTGTTTGTCGCGTAATTTATCGAGTTCCTGGGCGTATTTGAGCTTCACGTCTGCCCCTGCGTTCTCAGCCTTCGCAGCCAATAGGTCAATCTGAGCTTTCGACTCTTGCAGTTGCTTCTTCATCTTTTGCTTATACGCGTCTTTCGTTTCCATAGTATATTCCTTTCCTTAAAATGGTTCGTTACAAGGCGTGGCCTTTCACGGCCACTTGGTGATAGCTTTGTCATGGTTCACCGTCTCATTTTTGATCTCCTCTCATGACTAGAATCTACCCAACAACATTAGTATCAGGATGATTACCACTATCAGGCCGATCACGCCAGTGGGTGCATAACCCCATGACCGGCTATGTGGCCAGGTTGGGATTACACCCAAAAGGATCAGGATCAGTACTACGATTAAGATTGTGCTAAGTGACATATTCGTGCTCCCGTTAAAAAAAGAAGGTCAAACGAAAGTACATTCCAAAATACATTGGCTTTTAGCCAGTTCATTTCACAGACATGTTGTTTTTAACAGCTTTGACTCCCTCGACAGATCTCGCCACTTCCACGGCCCTCGCGGCTGCCTGCGCCGAATCCACGAAGCCGCTCAACTGCACGACTCCCTTGAAAGTTTCAACATTGATCTGGAGCACCTTAAGCATAGGATCATTAAATATTGCCGTCTTAACCTTGGACGTAAGAACAGAACTATCGATATATTCCCCGGTGCTTTCACGCGTTGATGTCCCCGCACAGCCTGAACTACCGGCAATCCACCCAACCAATAAAAGACCTACAAAAATACGCTTGATCACATTTGCTTTAACCATAATTTCCCCTCCTGATAACATGATAAAGAATTTCACTGAAATGACGGGCGGAATGCATTTTCTTACCCCTCCAGCGCAAAGCCATAAAAACCGAAGAATAATTTATTATCCGTTGCAAAAATCCCTTCCCCGGACACGCGTCAATCTTCCAGCCATGACCCCCTCATCGATCCTCCTCTGGCGCACGATCATCCGATCTTCGATTAAACCTCCTCCATCCCCTCCGGATGAAAAACGGTGTGGAACATCATTTCATAGGGCTCTCTGAGAAGGCTCATCGCCCCCAGAGCACCCTAAAATGCTCCGACTTCAGGTGGGTCACAAGGTTCTTCTGGATATCCCATTCTTCAAGAAGAAAGAGTAGATTTTCATCCTCGATACTCTGGCAGAAGTCGCAGCGCCGGTATCCCTTCTCCATATCCTTATGGAACCGGACAGTGATGCGGTCGTCTGTGACAACTCCATGTGCTTCTCTGAAAGGACATTCACTCGTATACTTACGAGGATCATAAAAATATCTAGTTGCAAATGGTCTGCCAATAGCCGAGGGAGAATATAATGTACCCCAAAAACTGGATAGATAAATAAGATAAAATATCCTAAGTGGGAAATAGGAGTATAGAAACAAACAAAGGAGGATATTTTAGAGATGGAGAGGAAGCGATATAGTGTGGAGTTTAAGGTGAAGGTGGCAATAGAGGCGATAAAGAGGGAAAAGACGGCCAGTTAGATAGCGGGAGAATATGGGATACACCCGACGCAGATAGCGCAGTGGAAGAAGCAAGTAATGGATGAGATACCGAAAATATTTTCAACGAAGCGTGAATTGATGAACCGTATAGACGAGCAGTACACTGCGTAAGTCCTAGTAGTATATGAAAATAAGGATAAACAATGTGACATGCTACAAAAGTGTGTCGTTCCTAGAGTGTGCCATGCTACAGAAGTGTGTCGTTCCTAGAGTGTGCCATGTAAGGGGCTACGGTGATCATGTCTTTACAGGCCGTTTGAGAATTATCTTTATGGATCAAATCAGTACTATAATATTAATCAATTACTACCCATTTTTTCATTAACAGATCGTTTCCCCAATAGTCATTTCAAGCCGGACTATAAGATTATCCAGAGATTGTTTTTTGAACCAAGACTTTCCAAATCCGGTTGGATCAGTTGTAATTCCTGCCATAACGGTTTTGGTGCAGGAGGAACCTCCTTCCAGAAATTTGGAGTTGCAAAACCCTACGACAAAGATACGCAGACCCTTGGCAGATACAATGTAACAAGAAATGATAAAGATAAATATGTGTTCAAAGTTCCCCTGCTCAGAAATATTGCCCTCACGGCACCTTATTTTCATGATGGAAGTACATGGAGTTTAGGTGAGGCAGTTACTGTCATGGCAGAATGTCAGTTGGGGGTAACACTTACTGATGGCGAAACGGATAAAATTGTTGCATTTCTTCATACACTGACCGGAGATCAACCTGCGATTGTAATTCCAACTCTGCCACCCTCAACTTCGAATACTTCAAGACCAAACCGGGATTGATATTTTGTAGCAATTCATTTTTTGAAAAACTTACATGAATGATATTTATTGTAGTGGCAGGTTTCAAACCTGCCCTACACGGCGTGTAATCTATTGTTAATGTCATAAATTATTCAAAAAACTAAATTGCTACGATATTTTATCTAAGGGAATTTTTTTCTCCCTTTCAAATACTTTTGATAGCGTTCTTCGCCTACGCACTTGCTCCCTACGGGACACTTTTCAATACAGCTTTCAGGTATGTCCCGCTGCACCATTTTCCCGCAGCTTTCACAGGCAAACTCATATTCAAAACCTGCTACCGATGCAGTGCCTTTTCGATTACAGTGCGGACATAGTATATCCACAATTTCTACCCTTCTGATTTTCTCAGCGCCCGGACATTGAAAGATACCGGTTTTTTTAAATCCCTCTGTGGATTGCGGAGTAATCGCTTTTACTTTTGATATGGTTTGGGCGGCTAAAACACGGATAGGCGTTCGCCTCTCTTTTCTCAGGAATTCCTGGAGTGCCTTCATGACTTCATTATTCCCTTTTCCAATCCTGCCAATTTCCTCGAAGGCCTGCTTCACCTCTTCTGTATTCTCATCATATAATTTCTGCAAGAGGGATGTAATATTTGTGGTGTTGGGAATCCGGTCATTCATTATAGTATCATCCAAAAATACGCTTAATCTAAATCCATCATAATCTTTATTTCCTTCGATTCTCCCTCTCCCAGTATAACTTCTTCCTTGAAAGCATTATAACCTTTTTTATGTGCGATAACTAAATAGGTATCTGCATTTAAGCCTTTAAATTTAAAATAACCATTTTTATCGGTGGCCTTGCGTTTTTTATAACCTTTCGACCCTTTAATCCCTACCCAGTTCGGTAACAGGGTTTTGCCATTACTGTCCACCACATATCCAGAGATACTGCCTTTTATCTTCTCAGTCATCGTTATCGTTACCTGCTCCTCTTCTCCTTCCTCAAGTTCAATGGTCCCTTCGTAAAGGTTGTATCCTTTTTTCTTGGCAAATATTTTGTAGGAATCTGCCTCTAAATCAGTAAATTCAAAGCATCCGTTTTCGTCAGTATCTTTGCGCTCAGTGTATCCTTTCGAACCTTTAATGCCTACCCATAAGGGTATCAGTTTATCGCCTTTTGTATTTACTACACAACCGTATATAGTGCCCGCTACCGACCCGGATGATAGATTTGAAGATAGATTCTTATCAAATGCAGCTACAAACCCGTCGGTGCCTTCACCTTTCGTATCACCATCATTGTAAGTATCATCATAGGCATCCCCTGTTGTTGGAAAGTCTGATTTACCAGAATCACCCCAGGTATAACCGCTTACATAGACAGTACCATTTGAATTTATTGCAAGAGATCGGCCCTCATCAACATAACTTCCACCAAAATA
>CAZPUD010000147.1:0-9847 GCA_964589115.1 uncultured candidatus Brocadiaceae bacterium
TAAAGTATCCGTCATTATCACTAACTGCAGATGATACAAATAATGTGGGAATATTACGTTCAACCTTACCAAACTCACTCATTATTGGTGTAGTTGCCAATCTTACATCACTCACAAAAATACCTTGTTTTTTCCCTTCTATAAAGTAATTCTCCCTGGAAATGTCCACACCTACCAGGTTTTTTTCTGTCGACAACTTGATAACACCTTCAGAATCACAGAGAAATATTCCCTTATACTTGTATTCGTTCCTGATAAATTCTAAGAAACCCAGTGCACTTACAAACTCACCTACAGAAGCCATGCCTTTCGTATACCGGGAAACCTGCGGTTTCTTTGCAATTACCATGGCATTATTTTTATGCCCTTCCATATACATCCTTATCAAATTAACCTGGCGATGCATAAGCCCACGCAGATTCTTAATAGTAGTGTCCTGAATAAATTTCCGGATCTCATCACATGCCTCATCAACATTAATTTCGGCAATAAGGCCCCAATTACAATCTTTCATCCATGTCCAATAACCTATTACACTAACCCCCCTGTAATCCATATAGCCCGTATCGTCATATCCTTCCCGCCCTTTCAAACACTGCTGAACCGCAAGTGTCAGATTGCCTGTTTTTGGATTTATTACCCTGAGTTCTAAAGGTGTCCTCTTATCTATCATACCATTTTTCTTGAGATCATCGGTAAACCGTGAATTTGTTAACATGAGGCCATCACTATTAATAAGATAAATTTCTCCTGTTTTTGTGGCCTTCATAGGCAATATCAGTTTTATAAGAGAATTAATATCAAGCCTGAAAACCAAAACCCCTAAAGTCTGCATTTTTTCACTATTAACCGGAGTAGATACAAATAAAGTAGGTAAACCCACCTCCAAATCACCCCATTCATTTTCAAGAGGTACTTCCGAGGGAATAATATCAGATAAAATAGTTTTACCCTCTAATGACTCTTGAAAATATGATGCAGACGATACGTCGCGCCCGATATGGTTTTTCTCTGTTGAGAGAATAACCATACCATTAGTGTCTGTGATGAAAACTTCCTTATAATGGTATATTTCATTTACAAAATTAAGATATTCAAGGGGTTTTGAGAAATCCGGATTGCCATCCTCTCGAATTGTTGTATTACAATAGACGTTCAAATTATGAGCAGTAACCCTTACATCCTTCTTCCTTGCTTCTGTCCAGGCAGTAATAATCTCTGCCTGCCTTCGCGTAATACCCTGGAGGTCCATTATAATACCCTCTCTCATGATACTAAGGGTATCAGGTATAGACACTCTCTCTCCAAAAACGGAAAATAAGAAGAACATCATAAGTGCGGCTACGGCGAATTTGGTTGTTTTAAGCATGACTTTTCCTCCTTATTTAAGAGAGAAGAAATATAAGTATTACAAATACAACAACCAACAATGGCGGGTATGGGTGCTATATCATGCATGGCACCTTCCATATAAAGTAGGAATAACCTGGTCACTCTCGTATTTTTGTGACCTAAAGGTACAGATGGATTACAGAATTAAAGTGAGGTAAGATGTTAATATTATACACTGTTTTTTAAAATATTCAAATTAGATGAATTATTCAGTATACATAAATCACATTAAAATAACATCTAAAGCCAATAAATACATATGAGAGAATAGGTTTGTCAGGCATGAAGAAAATATATTTTTGGTATATTTTGGGTTGAAACCACAGATTTCGTGGTAAAAAAAAGCATTTTTTAACACTACGAAGCTTTGTGGTGAGCAGAATAGTTACAACAAATTATAAAGTATTTAAAGAATTACCATATTATCCCTGTGAATAACTTCATCGTATAGTTTATAACCGAGTACTTTTATAATAGCAGAAGTACTGCATCCCTTAATCTTCTCAATCTCTTCAGAAGAATAATTTGTAAGGCCCTTGGCAAACTGCATATCATTTCCCTTCTTATAAATAGAAATAATATCCCCTTTTTTAAAGGTACCCTCTACCGACACAATGCCGGTAGCAAGCAAACTTTTTCCCTTCTCGGTTAAGGCACGCATAGCCCCATCATCGACGTAGACCTTGCCTTTTGGTTTTATTGTAAATCCTATCCATCTCTTACGGTTTGCAAGTTTTTTCTTTTTGGGCAAAAATAATGTACCAGTATTCTCACACTGCATGATCCTTTTTAAAACTTTATTCATTCTCCCGTTCGCAATAATCACAGCCTCTCCTGCTTTTACTACAACAGATGCAGCCTCCAGTTTTGTCTGCATACCACCCACGCCCCGTTGTGTTTTTGAGTTAAACGCCAACTGCCTGATCTCATCTGAAACATATTCAACAACGGAAATAACAGATGCTTTGCTTTTCGCTGTCGGATATTTGTCGTATAGTCCGTCAACGGAAGAAAGTATAATCAGTAATTCAGCGTTAAGGAGATTTGTCACTAAAGCAGAAAGCTCATCATTATCGCCAAACTTAATTTCATCTACAGATATTGTATCATTTTCGTTTACCACAGGAATGGCATTGAGTTGAAACAGAGTATGAATAGTATTACAGGTATTAAGATACCTTTGCCGGTCTTCAAAATCTTCACGGGTAAGGAGTATTTGGGCTGCATGGTAACCGTGTAGTTTAAAGCATGCGTCATACATACTAATCAATTTACTCTGTCCGATTGCAGCCACTGCCTGTAACTCAGGTAATGTACCAGGCCTTTTCTCAATACCAAGCTCCCCCATTCCGGAACCGATTGCACCGGAACTTACAACAACCACGCTGTAACCCATCTTTCTTAATTCTACAACCTGCTCCGCTAATCCTTTTATCTGTGCTCTATCGAGGTGTCCTTCACTAGTGGTTAAAACACCCGTCCCAATCTTGACAATGACCTTTTTTACTTTTGATAAAATTTGACTCCGTCTTTCATCCTTTAATTTCATGCTATGTACCGAAAAGTTAGTCTCCTATAATTTCAATATTTCATTTCCGTATAGTTTCTTATTATACAAAAATCATTATTTGATATTAAACGAAATAAATTTGAGGCCTGCCATTCATCGTTTTCCATTGACTAAAATAAATCAAGCTACTATATTTAGACTAATTTTTAACAAAACTCTGTAAAATCAGAAAAGGAGGATGAGATGATTGAAGATTTAAGAAAAACTGATACATGGCGTGTATTCAGAATCCAGTCCGAGCTAGTGGAAGGTTTTGAGACCCTTTATAACCTTGGTCCGGCAGTAACTATATTCGGGAGTGCAAGACTAGGAAATGATTCCTGCTATTATCAGAAGGCTGTAGAATTAGGAAAGATACTTTCTGAATCGGGGTTTTCCATCATCACGGGCGGAGGTCCAGGAATTATGGAAGGGGCAAACATGGGAGCGCAAATGGGGAAAGGTAAATCGGTCGGACTAAACATAGACCTGCCCAGCGAGCAGATCCCTAATAAATACCAGGATATCACTCTCAATTTCAGATATTTCTTTCTAAGAAAACTTATGTTCATCAAATATGCCATTGCCTTCATCATCTTCCCGGGTGGATTCGGTACTTTGGATGAGCTCTTTGAGGCGCTGACCCTTGTACAAACACACAGAATAAATTCATTTCCTGTTATACTCTTTGGTTCTGAATACTGGAAAGGATTAGTTGCATGGATGGAGAATACCCTTGTCCGGCAAAATACAATAAGCCACGAAGACTTTAAACTTTTCCACATCACCGATGACCAGGCAGAAATACTTGACCTTCTCAAGAAGGCGTCAGAGGCTGCTCCAAAGGTATCACATCTCAACCGGTAATTTGATATTTGTAAAACTTTCAAAAGTAACGGATCATACAATTTTATAAAAAATGCCTTTTTTGAAAACAAGTTCTCTCGGCGAATTTTTATACTGCATGTGTAGGGGCAAACCTTGTATTCGCCAAAATGGGAAATAAACATAAATGTTTGAATTGTGCTGGGAAAGGGCGAACACAGAGTTCGCATCTATAAAAGGATATTGAAATTCTAATCATTCAAACAGGAAAACTTATTGATTATATATCACCAGAGCGTAATTTCTCCCTCACTTTCCTTTCCTTCTCGTTTAGTACCATGTAAGTAAACGTATTTACCTCTTCTAACCAATTCAATTTATCCAGGGTAAATTTTTACCCTGGGATAATTAAAAATAAAAAGAATTCACCCTGAAAGGGTGACATAAAATCACATCAGTCCCATATGTACCGTTCATCGTATTGGATATGGTATTTATTCAAAAATATCAGAAATTCTTCTAAGTTTGATTTTGGAGAATTACCTTTAGCGTTTTCAACCAATTTGTTCACAAGGTATAATCTCAATAGGTTCCACTATTGATTCACTAATCCGCTTATGGCAATTTTTTACATGTGTAGACTCCAGATGCTTCTTGAGGTCATTCTCACTCTCCCAATTCTCATAGAAAAGAAAAAGCGATTTATCGTTTACAGCCTGGTACAAATCATAATTGATACAGCCTCTCTCAGAACGGGTTGGTGCAAGTAGCTTTAGAAGTTCCTGTTTCACCTGCTCCTCCACACCTTTCTTAGATTTGACGCGGGCAATAACTGTCACTCTACTGGTTACCATTTTTTACTCTCCTTTCATAAAGATATGTACGATTCGGCCCTGTTATATGGCTGAGGAATGAAATCCAGCGTTTCTTTATACACTTCAAAAGGCTAGTGCGAGTTTCACTTACCGATCCAACTTGCTCAATTATAAATCTGTCAAGCGGCTATTGTAAAGTCATTTGTTGGCCAGCATCGCAGACTCATTTAAGCATCAATTAGCATGAGCAGCCTGTATGTGATTAATAAATAAACAGGCCACTCCCATGGAGCTAATATCTGTTCGTCATTATCTTACTACAAACAGGTTGCTCCTATGGAGCTTATTGGTAATGCGTTTTTCAAAAAACTAAATTGTTGTGAGATTTTTAATTTTCTTGAATGAGTTTATAAGTAACAATTGTATATTATATTAGGAATATTGATGTTTTTTACTTTTTATCCACGTTCATCTGTATCCAATAAATTCGTATCCATGCGTGTTTAAATTATTACAATAAATTTATGGCTGACTTTAAGACCTTATTTGGTATAGAACAAAAAGAAGTACAGAAAATTTGTGTTGTCGTTCCTTTTCTTGCTCAAGGACTTCTTAAGGGACTCGGCATCGAAACACTGATGAAAGGTAAACTATATGCATCGGCTAATACAGAAACATTTACCTTTGTTAAGGCAGGCATCGGCACCTTGCTTGCCGGTGATGCTGTCTTGTATCTGGAACAGACGGATTGTAAGGAAATTATCTACTTTGGTGCCTGTGGTCTGGTTAAGGAAACCGATCAGTTAACAATTGGCAGCCTCGTCTGCCCTGAAGAATGCTTATCCTTTGAAAGTTTTACAGATACCCTTTTAAGACGTACAAATAATATAACGATCCAATATCCTGATCAGAATTTGTTTCAATCCTTTTTAGAAAATAATCCTGATAAAGGAATACAGCCAGTGAAGGTTATGAGTATAGGATCATTGAAGTGCGAGGATTCTTATAAAGGATTTTTTAATGAAAAAGGTATTGAGGCAATCGATATGGAATGCTCGGCATTTTTTAGTGCAGCAAAATATATCCAAAAGAAGGCAATCGCCCTCCTGTATGTAACTGATATCATTGGTAAGATACATTTTTTTGAACCATTAGAACTAGAGGATAAGTTGAGAATTGATAATGCAATTCAATCGGCATGCAGGGTAATATGTGAGTTTTGTAAATAATGGAAATTATAATACACCATAGTGTGGTGAAGCTACAACCAAAAGGGTTTTACCACGAAGTTCGCGAAGGGCACGAAGAAAAATTTTGCTAAAAAAGCAAGGTTTTACAAATTTGCAGTACAGAGGGCGCAAAGGGCGGAGAGAGAAGATAAGAAACCGAAAAAACAATTTAATTTTTAAAAATCTTAACAACTGATATGTATGGGCAGGTTTGAAACCTGCCCATACGTAGCTGCAACCACTGAACTCTTTGTAGTAAACTATTACTGATTTATAAACACTTGATTAATTCCTCAAAATAACCTTCAAAGACGTTGAGCAGTCCCTTCTGATTCATGCTTCTGTGCTTATCTGATAAGAATGAGCATACCTTATTTTTTATTTCCGTTAAGGTAATTCTGTTGTCATAAATTAACCGGGCTACATCCTGGATTTCCAGGTATAATTTAAGTTGATCCTTACCCGGACTGCTTATAGAACAGCGATCATCCCAACCCAGCCATTCCCATTCACAAACCAAATTTAGCTTTCTTTTAATAAACTTATCAAATACCGCCTGAAACCAGATGCGATGATATTTTCCATCAAAGACTATATACGCTGGTTCACCCCAATGGCCCTCACATGATGACCATGTTGATATACCGAGAGAAGAAATAGATTTCACAAGACGTGCTATAAAAGGTTCCAAATCGTATACCCGTATTTTAGGGATATGCTTACACTCCTTAAATTGATCATACTTGCCATACCAATCCCGCTCCCAGTTTAAACGAAAAAGATCTACAGGAATCTCTTGTGAAAATAGTTCAATCACATACTTGCTGTTATTTATATCAAATATCCGTGTATCGATATTATTAAAGTATGCATGAATGTTCTGAGGCCGATCTTCGCTATCGTTTTTCTCAATATTATCCTGATGTGGTTTATGGCACATCTTCTTATAATCGATATTTTGTAGTATTTCCAGAAACTCACCATCGTCTCTGTGTGAGTCATTACTTAACCGCACTTTTCCGGAATCACCATCTTTTTCCAATAAAAACCCCCGCGCTGAAAAGATCACACAAAAACGCTCAACGTATTCCTTTTTGCCATGAGTTATTTTTTCAACAAATTTTTCTATAATAGATGTTTTCACTTATACTGATCCTGGAGTCATTTATATTTGCTTATATATCTTTCGTATTATGTAAATAACCAAAAGCTTTTTTCATCTATAATTCCTTTCATGGTAGACTATTGTACTGCCATTGAATTGTAATGTCAATTTGATCACATTACTATCTGATAGCACCAGATCAAAAATTAGTAACAATTTAGTTTTTGAAAAATTTATAACAATAAACAACATGTTACATGCCGCGTAGGGGCAGGTTTGAAACCTGCCCCTACAATAAATACCATTCGTGCAGAGGTTTTTCAAAAAATTAATATGTTGACATAAGAATTAACGCCCCTGATTTGCTTGAGAAAGAACTTGCGATAAAAAAACCAAGGACGGTGCTTCTTGGATCTACTACTGAGTGTTTTCAACCTGTTGAAAAGGAATTCCAGCTTACCAGAAAACTCCTCGAGATTTTAAATAAGAATAAAGTTTCCTATGTAATACTCACCCGTTCCCCCTGCATTGCAGACTATATTTCTTTACTCAATCAGGGTTTCTGCAGAAAAATATATTTTACAGTAAACAATTTTAACCATTCTTTTAAACAGGCATTAGATATCGAAATAGAAAAGCAGGCAAAGAAGGCCAGGAAAGAGTATAAAATCTACAAACACAGCCTCGGCGAGTTTTTTAAAAACAGCTATCTACAGTAATGTGTACCTGACCACAAGTATTAATACATTTCTCTTTATCAATGAAAAACCTTCTGCGGGTTCAAGTTTGTAACTTGAACCCCATATTTTATGTAGTCAATTTCGTCATTGATTACTCACAACGCCACTATCAACATAAACCATGGGTTCAGGTTACAAACCTGAACCCGCCAGAGGTCATTTCTATAACCTTATTTCATTTAATTTAATGCAAAAATATCTGGTATTGAGGAGAAAACAAATATACACTGAAGTAAGATTTGTTTACACCTGCCATATGAAATATCAACCATTATCATCCTGATAGATACAAGGATTAACAGTAACCTGTCAATAACGATAAAATATTGCAAGAGAAAAACTGCCTCTGGAGGATGTAATAATGGGCGTAGAAATCGGTCTATATATCGAAGCGCAGGAGGGCACTACCTGGCATGATTGGCGTCAGCTAGCAAGACGCGCTGAAATGCTGGGCTTTGACTCTCTTGTTTGCTCAGTACATATTCGTCCGCTGCTTGCACCAGGAAAATGGACGCTTGATCTTTGGCCCGTAATGACTGCACTTGCACTATGGACAAAAAGGATTAGGTTTGGCCCTATGGTCCTGCCGATTACTTTTTACAATCCTATACAAATTGCTCGTATTTCGGCCAGCCTTGACCGGCTCAGCGGCGGCCGGTTTCGTCTCAGATTAGGAGCCGGACGGGATGCGGGGGAACATGAAGCTTTTGGCATACCTTACCCTGAACATGATCAACGGATTTCAATGCTTGGTGAGGCACTGGAGATTATCCGTTTGCTGTGGAGTGGTAATCAGGTCTCCTTCACCGGTCAGTGGTACCACCTGGAAGAAGCTCAAATACAACCCGTACCGCAGCACCCGTGGGTGGGTACAGGAGGTAACAGTGAATCCAGTCTCCGTGTTGCTGCATCCGGTGCTGATGAATGGTGTACTGCTGGTGCCTCGGAAGAACAATTACGGCAATTGACGGGTCAACTCAATACTTTGGCTCACCAAATGGGTCGTAACCCCCGGACAATTGATCACTCATTGATGAACGGAGTGCTTGTGGGACGGAATATGGCCGAACTTAAGCGCCATGCAAAACGGTTGTCACGGCTAATGCCGGACATTGCCAGCAGGAGAGCAGAGGAAATCCTTGATCGTGCTGCCAATGAGTGGCACTGGTGGGTAGGAACGCCCAAACAAGTAGTTACGCAAGTGCAAAATGTGTTACGGGCACAAGTAAATCAAATCTTCTTCCAGATATATGATTATACCGATTTACAGTTAGCCCGGCTACTTGCCCAGACGGTAATACCCGGAATACGATAAAGCAAATTTGCAGCGAAGATAATCTCAAAACTATCATACAGGAGGTGCTAAGATGGTACAGGAAAGAAAAGTCAATGGAGTTAACGTGGACCAGTTATTCAGCACTATAGATCAGGTTAAAGGGAATCCGGAAATTGCACAGTTTAAATTTCGAGCGAATAATACATGGATCGACGGTACGCATAATCGTGCTACCGTCAAAGACTTCTATGGTGCCCTAAAGGAATATACTTCACGGGAGCAACTGGTTTTTGAAATAGATGAACCGCCAGTTCTTTGCGGACAGAATCTTGGAGCGAATCCCGTAGAGTATCTCCTTGTAGCCCTATCAGGATGCCTGACGACAAGCCTCGTCGCTCACGCGGCTGCACGGGGAATCACTGTTAAGAAAGTAGAGTCCAGGTACGAAGGAGACTTAGACCTGCGGGGTTTTCTAGGAATATCGGAAGAGGTTCCCGTGGGTTATAAGAATATCAGGATATACTTCAAAATTGAGGCAGATATTTCTGAAGATCAGAAGGAGGAACTCATCAGAATGGCCCAGAAATATTCACCGGTTTTCAATAGTATTGCAAAACCAGTACCGGTCTCTGTTCAACTCGATAAGGCATGAATTTCGTTAGCAAGGCAGCTGGGTAGTGTGTACAACAGTGAGGCATTATCCGGTTCATACCTGAAATTAAGGTTAGATCACCCGGGTGCCAATATCTTATGTGCATAGTCTGACTGCCTACTGTTGGAATTTTCCAAAGCTTTTTTCTTCTGTTTTATTTATTGACCTTTCGCTCAAGTGAGGCCCTATCCCATTTGCTTAGGTTTGCTGCTGCCTCATATGTGCTTTCAAGAAACGAAAGCAGCGTTTCATCTGGTGATTGAG
>CAZPUD010000148.1:0-9723 GCA_964589115.1 uncultured candidatus Brocadiaceae bacterium
CTTCGAATTGCGAAGGTCGAGTTAGCTGGGAAGATGTAGACTTTATCAGAGGTATTATCCATATTACCCAGAGTAAAACGGGTAAGGTAACCGACATACCACTTTTAGGCTATCTCAGAGAAGAACTATTGCAGTATAAGAATAACAGCTACACAGGAAGGATATTTGAATCCAGAGAAACAAAACGTGTAGTTGTTAATGAGTATAGCAAGTATTTTTGCCGGTTGTTTAAGGATTTAGGTATTCACGATAATGTTTTACACAGAGACCAGTAATTAACTTGGAAGCCTTGAATTTTATTGACAAGACAGGAAATAATAATGAGAATACGGAGATTATTCACAATAATCTTTATACAGAATCATATAATCCATAATTATTTTAACTGCATCAGGGCGAAGATCTTGTTTGAGATTTTTGCTTTCCAGAACCCTTTCTACAAGTTTCCAGACCTCACACCAATCCCAGACAAATACTACTTGTGCCTCTGCAATGGCTAAAACAATCGAAACGGTAAAACTATCTTTCAGCAATTCATGCGCTTTTTGAAGGAATGGTACTGCATCCTCCGGATAAAAATAGTTATCCATTAACATGAGATAACCAAGGCAAAATATCTCATCTGCACTGAGAAAATCAGTATCCAGATCTGTTAACGGCACATGGTATAGTAACGACAAATAATACATATAGAACTCTGTATTATTCTTCCCCTCAAATTTCCATGAAAGCGCATTAATTACCGCAGCCTTAACATCGATAGGATTAGCGGGGGATGACAGAAATTCGGCAATCTCGACACCCATTACACCCTCTAAATGAGCCCTTTCAACCATTTTGATATCCAGATAAGCCTCATAAAAGTTGGTGGAAGTAACTGGTGAATCTGCGTAGCTGACTACTGGAAAGATAAACAACAATTTTATGATGAGAACTAAAAACAATTTCCTTTTTATCATTGAATACTTCATATCCTAACCCGAACAAGTTGGAAAAGACGAAATCCGAAACAAATTCAAATGAATAAAATCCAAATAAAAGATGAAACCACAGATTTCACAGATGACACAGATATAAAATAGAAAATACGAAATTAGAAATATGAAATACGAAACAAATTCGAAAATACAAAATCTCAATGACAGAAACCTTGTTTCAAACATTTGAAAATTAAGATTTTGCATTTGTTTCGGATTTCGATATTCGAATTTGTTCTAAATATTTTTACCGAAAATGCCAAAATTATTTTTGGAAGATCCTACTTCCCCAATCCCATGTCTCGATTTTCTTGTACAGGCAGTGGTCTGTCAAATCATAACGAAGAGGAGTAATAGAAATATAACCGTCATTAAGAGCACTGATATCAGTCCCTTCCTCATTATGCAAGGTTTTGTTCGTACCGATTAGCCAGTAATAAGCCCTCCCGCCGGGATCGACACGTTTCTCAAAATTTTCTTTAAAATCATGGGCAAATTGACGGGTTATCTTAATTCCTTTAATCTGGCTGGACGGGCGTGATGGAATATTGACATTAAGAAGTGATCCTCTAGGCAGCTTATGCCGGGTGATGCAGTTTATAATTCCCTTTGCTACTTTTGCAGCATCGTTGACATCGGCATATGCTTCAGAAATTTCAAAAGAAACGGCAATAGAGGGGAATCCCATTATGGCGGCTTCAACGGCGGCAGCCACCGTCCCGGAATAAAGAATATGTATACCTACATTCGCCCCCATATTGAGACCGGATATGACAACATCAGGCCTGTCCTTCATAATCTCGCAAATAGCAAGTTTTACACAATCGGCCGGCGAACCACGGACACCGTAGCCAATGAACTCATCGTCCAAATGTACTTCCCGAATCCGCAGTGGCTGGCTGAAGGTAATGGAATGTCCTACACCGCTCTGCTCTATATCAGGTGCAACTACAGTAATTTGTCCTAATTCTTGAATATTATGCTTTAAGGCAGTAATTCCCGGCGCATAAATACCATCGTCATTCGTCAGTAATATCCTCATTTTTTACCTCTCATCATCGTAAAAATGCTTGATCGTTTGAATATCTATACCTGCCCAATAGGCTAAAACTACAAATTTATTTATAAGCAACTGTCTTATTATACCTTTCCTTATAAATCTCCTTGCTGAAGAAATTACAGGCATCCTCAAAATAATAACCTTTCCTTGCCCGCGAAGCCTTTTATAAAAATCATAATCTTCCATAATCGGGATATTTTTATATCCACCGAGCATTTGAAAAATATGTTTCCTTAGAAAAATACCTTGATCGCCGTAGTGAAATAGCCTGATATTGAAACGGGTTATTAATGAAACACCCCTTAATATGAGACTGTCCACGTCAAATGTTATATAAAATGACCCGCCTGCCACAGTATCATCTGCCATCTTTTTTCTTATCTCAGAAAAAGCATTATCCGGCAGAATCGTATCGCCGTGGAGAAACAACAAGACATCACCGGTACATAACCTTGCACCTGCATTCATTTGTAGTGCCCGCCCGCGGGCACTATTTATCACACAGGCATACCTCCCTGCAATGGCAGCAGTATTATCGGTACTTCCACCATCTACTACATAACACTCATATTTGCCTCCCTGTCTCATAACACTCTGAAGCGTTTTCTCAATGTGGGATTCTTCGTTAAGGGCAGGAATAATTACTGATATCTTCAAAAGACAGGTATCCTAACCCGAATGAATCGGAATAGAGATCTAATGGGATTTACGATTTTAGATTTACGATTTGAGATTAAAAAAAATCGTAATTTGTAAATTTTTACCGAAAATGTTAAAAAATAAATTTAAGATACTATAGTGCGGTGTAGCCGCAGTTAAAACAAATTTAACCATAAACAGATTTCTAATACTTTTCGTTGCGCTATTTACGCCTTCGTAGTTCATAAAACCCCTAAAAACAATTTACAAGGTAATAATTTATTGTCAACAAAATAATAGAGGTAGATTACTTTAAAAAAGAAGGTATAATTGTCATTTTATATCAATTTAATTTTTTATAACACTTCCTAAAGGAATTTTTCAGGGTTTTTCAAAAAACTAAAGTATTACAATATTTTTAAATAAATAGCTTGTCATTAGACGAAGAATAGAGGGTTTGATGCCAAAATTCAAAAGGCCTCAAAAATCATATCCGGAATCATCACGAGTCTTGTATCAGACAGTGGAATAATCTCCCCACCAGAATGATATGAAAATATTACTCTTTCCTATCTTACAATATATCTAAATTTTCTGGAGCAATAATAGCATGTTTACAAAATGCAAGAGAACAAGCATCTCTTTTCTTATTTTCATTTTTTTAATTGCATCTCAATTTTTTATCATTCATGTAATCCATGCAGACGAATGGAACCTAGAAGAACAACCATTTGAGTATGAATGGGGTTTGGAAGAGCAAAAACTGGAACCAGAAAATATGTGGGGTTTAGAAGAACCGTCACTAAAACATAATAAGGGTGATAGCATTATACTGCACTATAATGGAAACACATGGAACTGTATTTACAATGGATATAGCGTGTGGCTCACTAGTATTTATGGGTTTGACTCTAATAATATTTTTGTTATTGGTGAGCGTGGAATTATTATGCATTACGATGGTAAGACATGGACTACTCAAAAAAGTTATGTTAATTACCGTTTAAACAGAGTTTGGGGCAGCAGTTACAATAACGTTTATGTAATAGGAGATTACGGAACCGTTCTTCGTTACGATGGCAAAGAATGGAAAAAATACTGGTTTCGTGCAAATACTTGGTATAGCAGTATCTGGGGTTTGCATGAAAAATATATATTTTTTGTAGGAAGTTTAGGAAAAATATTACACTACGATGGAATAAATTGGAAGGAACAAAACAGTGGTACCACCAATTGGATTTACGATATCAAAGGCAATCGTAAAGATAACATTTATGCAGTAGGAGATTATGGTACTTTCCTTCATTATAACGGAAAAGAATGGAAACAAATCTTCCTAAACACCAACAAAAGGTTGACAAGTGTCTGCATAGCAGATTCGAAAAATATATATGTAACAGGTACAGATGGACTAATACTTCAATATGATAAAATTAACTGGATACTCCATAGAAGTGGAACGAGTAACTGGTTGAGAAAGGTATGGAGTATCGACAGTAACAATGTCTTTGTGGTAGGAGATTTAGGAACTATACTTTTTTACGACGGTAAAAAATGGACAAAGCATAAAAGCAACACCAATTACCAATTATTGGATATATGGGGAAATAGAAAAGATAATATATACGTTGTGGGATGTAACGATCACCTTAATTATTAATTCTACCACCTTCGTATTTCATATTGACAAGGACAAAACTAATATCTTTGAAGGTAATCTGTATGCTATACATTCCGTGATAGCTCGAAAATGTATTTGATTTAATTGTGGAGATAAACACATGAAGAAGCGCATTGCTGTATTGGCCGGAGACGGGATCGGGCCAGAAATCATGAAAGAAGGATTAAAAGTACTTGATGTTGTGGCAAAGAAATTTGGACATACCTTCGAATATAAAGAAGCACTGGTGGGTGGATGTGCTTACGATGCGTATGGTCATCCATTACCAGATGAAACGAAAAAGATATGTGACAGTGCTGATGCAATCTATTTTGGTGCGGTTGGAGGCCCCAAATGGGATAGTTTACCGGCGGAACTGACACCGGAACGGGGGGCATTACTGCCCTTAAGGGCTATTTACGGATTGTTTGCAAACCTTCGCCCGGCAGTAATATTTGGTCCACTGGCAGATGCAGCATCCCTGAAATCTGAACGATTGAGAGGAGGATTAGACATCCTGATTGTACGGGAATTAACGGGAGGGGTTTATTTTGGCAAGAACAAAGTTAAGTCACTTATCTTGAAAGAAGGAGCGGTTCAGGGAGATTACGCCGTAGATTACATGATTTATTCAGTGCCAGAGATTCAGAGGATTACTAAAGTGGCATGCGAGGCAGCCATGAAACGCGGTAAGCGGTTAACTTCCATTGACAAGGCAAATGTCCTTGAAAGTTCAAAATTATGGCGTAAGGTGGCTACTGATTACGTACAGAAACATTATCCACAAATCCAACTCAACCATATGTATGTAGACAACGCGGCCATGCAGCTAGCAACAAATCCAAAACAATTTGATGTGATTGTTACTGAAAATATGTTCGGTGATATATTATCTGATCTGGCATCGGCTATAACCGGTTCTATTGGCATGCTTCCCAGCGCCAGCCTTTCTGAAACGGATTTTGGGCTTTTCGAACCCATTCACGGCTCTGCCCCGGATATTGCAGGACAGGGTAAGGCGAATCCTCTGGCGCAGATACTGTCGGGTGCAATGATGCTGAAATATGCCTTCGGGCTAAACAGAGAATCAAATGCCATTGAACAGGCGATTCTGACTTTATTGGAAAATGGATACCGAACGGGCGATATTGCTTCCGTAGATACCCAAAAGGAAAAGATACTCTCTACTTCTGAAATGGGAGATAAGGTTGTGGAGTATTTATAATGGAGTAATGGAGTGGTGGAGTAATGGGTTTTTTACAACAATACTCCATTACTCCAACACTCCACATCAATTCCAATCTTGCCCACTATATACGATTATGGTGCCCATAAGTACATAAAAGAGGGTGTTCCCAATTTTACAAATGATCTCAAGTCTACATTGACAAGGTTAATACCATTTGTACTCATGAGTTTGGAATAGATATTATTTTTATAAGCTCCGGGCCTATGATAAATGATAACCCTCGCTTCAGCTATCTGTGCCTCATCCTTTGCTAAAGAAATAGCCTCATCAAGATAACCGATTCTATCGACAAGCTTATTTTCCAGTGCTTGCCTTGCAGTATAAATCCTGCCATCGGCAAGCAGTTTAAGCTTTTCCATGGATAATTCCTTTCTGTTCTTTGCTATAACTGCCAGGAACCTTTCATGCATATCACCAAGTATATTCTGAAATATCTGACGTTCTTCTTCAGACATAGGTTTCAATGGCGACCCCATGTCTTTATGTTCGCCGGTCTTAATCGTAGTATCCTTAATGCCAATCTTCTGTAAAAGCCCCTCTACGCTTAGATTGAGCATAATGACACCAATACTTCCTGTGACGGCGGTTGGATGTGCCATAATTTTGTCTGCCGAAACAGCTACATAATAGCCGCCGGATGCCCCCAGATCCATGATACAAGCAATGACCTTAATGCCTGTCTCTTTTTTAAATTGTTCGATTTCATGATAAATCGTATCCGAGGCTGTAACCCCTCCACCCGGGCTATTGATACGCAGGATAACAGCCCTCATACGCTTGTCTTTCGATGCCTTTTTAAGTTCTTCCTTAACACGGGTAACGATATCAGGTTCTTCCGAAAGGTTTACAAAACCACGCTTGTTATCTTCTTCAGAAATAACGCCTGAAATATCAACAATAAGGATCTTATCTTTTCCGGTTCCCGTGACTGTTGTTTCCTGCAGCGGTCCAACGGGGGGCACCAGGAAAACAGTTATCAAACTACAACCCGAAGAAAAGGACAGGCAAAGGCAAAAAAATAGAATAGAAATAGTACTTTTGGTTTTTGTCATAATATCATTGTATTTATCTTTGCGGAACTTTCAAAATAAATTTTATAAAGGTGTATTAGGCTGCTTAGCTTGACGTATATGGGA
Source organism: uncultured candidatus Brocadiaceae bacterium (assembly GCA_964589115.1). Taxonomy (GTDB): domain Bacteria; phylum Planctomycetota; class Brocadiia; order Brocadiales; family Brocadiaceae; genus JBDIVL01. The sequence goes on from CAZPUD010000148.1 coordinate 6,722, forward strand.
CAATGTCCGGCCTACAAGACTTAATTTTGCATCTATTTTCAAACTATATCTTGCCAACCCTGGACAATAAAAAATCTACAATATGAGAAACATTACCTTCTGTATGAAAAAAGGGTATACCGGTTTTCAGCCCTTTATCTCCCACGACGGCCATTAAGTTTTTGTCGTCTTTACATACTAGTTCAGTACTAATTTCAGCGCGAAATACTTCGATTTTGGGAACGCTTTCAGTCTTATAACCCTCGACAACAACAATGTCGGTATCTTGTAAATAGGTGTTTACAATTTCAATCAAAGATGGCTCTTTATGCTCCCAGCGTAATATACCCATCATTTTTTGTGAAACTACGACAACAGCGTCCGCCCCGGCCTGTGTATGCCACCAACTGTCTTTTCCTTTGGTATCAAGTTCAAGACTGTGATGGCTGTGTTTAATGGTGGCAACTTTATAACCTCTCGATTTCAACTCTTTAACAAGCTTTACAACGAGCGTAGTTTTACCACTATTTGATCTACCCACTATAGATATTACCGGTACTCTGAGTTCCATAATATATACATTACATATAATGTATTTTAAAAACAAATGAAATCCGCCGTCATTATTTAACCTTGACAAGCTATTTTTATTGAAGTAAACTTTGATTTTTAGTTGCTTAACAAACTATTCTATAACTATTCAGCCAACTGAAGTAGCACTGGTGGTTTATCATTTGACTAAGCTCACAGCGAAGTTTCCCCGCCAAATGCCTTCCATACCTGTCCACAGAGTCTTGGATTAGGGAACAGATTGGCGCTACATTACTGGCATTTAAATAGGAAGGAACAGGTTTTGATATTTGGTTATAAACTTCCATCATTTTGATTCTCGTTTCCCTTGCTATGGATAATAAAACTGAAAAATCAATAAACAGACGACAGCTTTTTAAAGATTTGTTTGTTTTCGTAGGCAATAAAGCCGCAGATTATGCAAACAAAAGGGTCGATCGTATGATACCCAAATCAAAAGGTATCTATTTACGTCCTCCGGGCGCTGTTGAAGAGACTGAATTCCTTTCCCTATGTACCTGCTGCGATGAGTGTATTAAGGCGTGCCCCGCAAAAGCTATTAAACGATCTCAAGGATTTATGGAGGCTGCTGCTGGTACACCTATTATTATACCAAAGGAAAATCCTTGTGTGCTGTGCAACGGTCTGGTATGTATTGCAGCCTGTAAGGAAGGGGCCTTAAAGCCCATTGATCAGGTAAACAAAGTCAGGATGGGCATTGCCAGGATCAATGAATCACAGTGTCTGGCATGGGGAGGACAGGATTGCCAGCTTTGCTTTATAAAATGCCCTTTACGCGGAGATGCCATGTATCAAGAAGATGGTAAGCCTGTAATTAATGCCGAGAAGTGCGTTGGGTGCGGCGTTTGTGAGTATGCTTGCCATACGGTAAATAATACCTGTGCGATTAAGACAGTACCGTTTTCTAAAACCTAGTTGAAAGCTGACCGCTGATAGCTGACTGCTTATTTCATACAATCCTGGTTACTTTCAAAATTTGACTTATTTGTATGACAAACCGGACATAAAGTATTTAATCAAGTATTTTAAAAGGTAAGGTTCAAATTGTAAGCCTGAACCTGTAAGTAATGAATTAAAGAGGGAGGATGTAATGTCAGATTGTACAATTCCGTTTACCTGTGAACTGTGCGAAAAACAGTTATCTTGCCAATTAGACCAGATTGAACACAACAAGTGGGCAATTGCCCAGCGCATGAAAGAGATTACTTATAAAATTGTTGTAATGAGTAATAAGGGAGGGGTAGGCAAGAGCACTGTAACAACAAACCTTGGGGTTGCATTAGCACGAAAAGGATATAAGGTCGGAATTGCTGATGCAGACATCCACGGTCCTAATATCCCAATGATGTTAGGGGTAGAGGGAAAAAGGCTTAAGGGTGACAGTGGCGGTGTAGTACCCCTGGAAGTCTTACCAAATTTAAAAGTGGCGTCTCTCTCCTTCTTGATTGAAAACCCTTCGATGCCGGTCATCTGGAGAGATTCAGCAAAATGGGACTTCCTCTGTGAATTAATGGGAAGCGTTTGCTGGGGAAGCCTGGATTACCTTTTGGTAGATCTGCCGCCAGGAACGGGGAACGAAGCCATTTCTATTATTGAACTCATCGGGAGGGTAGATGGATCAGTAATAGTTACAACACCTCAGGATGTGGTTTTATTAGATGTAAAAAAAGCCGTGTTTTTCTCCCGTGACAGTAACGTACCAATTATTGGTATTATAGAAAATATGAGTAGCCTTGTATGTCCCCACTGTAATGAGAAGATCGATGTATTTAAAACAGGCGGGGGTAAGAAAATTTGCATGGAACTCGGTGTGGCATTTCTTGGTAAGATCCCATTAGATCCGGTGATTGCGGAAAAATGTGATATGGGAGAGGCTTTTGTATCTGCCTATCCCGATTCAGATGCGGCAAAGGCATTTGATGAAATTGTTAAAAGATGTGAGGAGTTTGTCAAGTCTCATAAAAATGAAATGGACAAAGTAACGACATTTAAAGAAGTCCCTTTTTTAGGTAAGGTGCCGGTAGACCCAAATTTTCTTGAAGAATCCAAAAAAACTTAACTTAATAAACTAAGATTATTTTTTGCGTTCCTCTTTTTCCCTTTTTGGTATATCACACCTAACCCGAATGAATCGGAAGAGTAACACAATGGAAATTGTTTCGAGTTTAGAGTTTCAAGTTTAGAGTTCAAACTCCTAAACTCTAAACTCGAAACTTGAAACTCAAATATTTTTGCCGAAAATGTAAAAAAATAAGTTATAAGCGCCTAACCCGAATGAATCGGAAGAGGTAACTACCCGGGACTTGCGATTTGAGGTTTAAAAAATCGTAAATCTAATATCGTAATTCGTAAATCTTTGCCGAAATGTTAAAAAATAAGTTTTAAGATACTATGTTTCGGTCAATCAAAAACAAATTAATTTTTCTATTCCT
>CAZPUD010000149.1:0-9664 GCA_964589115.1 uncultured candidatus Brocadiaceae bacterium
AGGCTCCGATTATAATATGCGCGAAGATGTGGAAAATGATACTGTGGGATGGTTTTTAGGGGAACTGCAGCCGGAAGAGTCGAAGGTCATACGGATCACTGGTATACCCACAGGAAAAGGTGAAATGCCTCTATGTACGGACGTTACCTATAAAATGCCGGAACTTTGTTTAGCCCCAGGTATTCTGGAACCTATATTAAGTGTTACAAGCCATGCACCATCAGAGGCCTTAATATGTGATGTAATTCCAATAAAAGTTGTTGTCAGTAATAAAGGCGAAGGCGATATCAGGAATGTAGAGGTAAGGGATCCCCTCCCATCAGGATTACAAACGACTGATAATAAGACAGAGATAGTACAAAATATTGGTACATTAAAGGCGGGGGAATCACGGGAGATTTCAATAGAAGCCAAAGCAGACAAAACCGGTGAGTTCACGAATGCAGCAAAAGTAGTTGCCGAGGGCGGATTGAACGTCGAGTCTGACGCAACGACTATTGTTGTAGGTGAACCGGTACTTGATATTACAAAAACCGGACCTGAAAAGAGATATCTTGACAGTGAGGTTGTTTATGATATCGATGTTGGTAATAAGGGTGACGGTCCGGCATTAATGGCAGTTGTTGAGGATCCGGTGCCGGTAAATATGTCATATATAAAAGCCAGTGAGGGCGGTACATTATCAAACGGTGCCGTTCGGTGGGAGCTGGGAACTATAGAACCTCAAGATTCCAGGAAAGTGAGTGTAGTTTTACGCACAAAGAGCTTAGGTAAGGCGGTAAGTATCACTACGGCAAAAGCAAATTGTGCGAAGCCTGTGTCTTCCTTAATTGAAACTGAAGTAGTTGGAATACCAGGGATCTTGCTGGAGGTAGTTGATACAAAAGATCCGGTTCCAGTTGGTGATACTACATCATACACAATTGCCGTGACTAATCAGGGCTCAGAAATTGGTACAAATATTGAGGTCGCCTGCGCGCTGGATGATTCCATGCAGCTAGTATCATCTTCCGGTGCTACAAAAGGGAGTTCTGACGGTAATATAATAAGATTTGATCCTGTAACGGAACTGGCGCCAAAGGATAAAGCCAGTTGGCAAGTTATCGTTAAAGCAAGTGATCAGGACGATGCACGTTTTAAAGTCAGTATGATAGAAGATTGCCTGGACAGGCCGGTCGAAGAAACTGAGTCTACGAATTTTTATAAGTAATATATAATATACATGCAGGAATTTCAAACCTGGTTTACACTATAGACAGAAGGGATTAAGGGGTTTGTAAAAAGTGAATAGTGAATAGTAGTTAGTGAATAGTTGAATGGTTATATGTTAATAACTATTTAGCCATCTATCTACTATTCACTATTTACTATCAACTGTCTTTTATACGCCACGATCCTATCTGCTAGAGGGGTGGCACAGGTGATGTTTTGTGAATGCCAGTTTAGCGGCACAGTAAAATTGAGCAGTCCGTAGACCTCATAACTCTTACTGTAGTGCTTCCCAGAATCATTTCCTGAAGCCTGGAATGTCCATACGCACCCATAACAAGGATATCAAATCTATTATCTTCATCGTTGCATACTTCCAGGATACCACCTGCGTGATCGCCGCCTCCCTTTGCAATTGTGTCCGCCTTAATGTTGTAGTTTTCGAGTTTGGCCTTTGCCTTTGATAATATTTCGAGGGCCTCTTCTTTTTTTTGTGATACACATACTACACTTACCGGTAATTTCATAGCCTGGGCTATTTCTGCGCCGCATTGGAGCGCTTTATCCGCAAACGGGCTACCATCATAGGCAATTAGCATCTTTGTGAAGGGTTTAAACACAGAGGTAGTAATAAGCACGGGTTTATGAGTTCTCCGCACTACAAATTCAACATTGGTACCAAGGAACACATCACGCCATTCGGCATGTGCCCCCATCTTACCCATAGTAATCAGATCACACTTTTCGGCAGATTTGACAATCTCATTACTTACAACCCCTTCCCGTACTTCCCGGCTAAAAGATACACCTGCCTTGACGCATTTTCCTTCAACCAGATTTAAGGCGGCATCGGCCTGGGTTTCCAGGAGTTGACGAACGATCTGATTAAACGTCCCGTAGGGAACCATTCCACCAATGCTAGTCCCGATATCATGGATCATTGGGCCGGTTAGTATCTTGACGTCTTTTACAAACAGTGCATGAATATTAGCATTGAAGAGATGGGCTAGGCTGATAGCATATTCAGCGGCAGTAAGGCTATTTTCAGAACCGTCAGTAGGAACGAGAATCTGCTTTATCATAACTCTAAAATCTCCGGATTGTCTGGTTTTGTGAATCGTATATAAAAAGACAGTGCGATTATTACTTAACGGTGGGTTTTTGTCAAGCCAAATATCGGTTTTATTTACCACCGTTCAAAATCAGAAAACTATTCAGTCTTTAAGCGGTAAAATTCCCGATGTTATGATTTTATATGGATTGCCTGTTACAATTTCATTGACCGTTTGTTAATATTTAATATATAATTTTTGTAACATTTGTAATAACTTAGATACAATGGTGTATTCACTTAGTTTAATCCATCTTATCTATGATCGTACGTATATTGAGTAGGGTGGATTAAGCGGAGCGAATCCACCAAATGGATAAATCCTGAGTATTAATATGATCTTATCAGACAATCTCTAAGGACTAATTGCTATGGACAAGGATATTGTGAAAGAAATTTTCATGTTACTTTTTGAAATCACCAAGGCCCTCGGTGAATTTCTTTGGAAGAAGATAAAAGGTCTATTTAAATTTATCTGGAACAGATTCTTTGGTACATCGGATATTTCATACCATGAGGAGGCGGAGGAACAGGAATGGGGAGTTACTGGCGAGGATAAATGGCCGGGTATCCATGAAATGCCGCAGGATAAATTAGAAAAGCCTCAACGTGAAGTTGGAGAAAAAGAGCTCCCGCCTGCCCCGGTAATTTCCAGGCCTCAAAAAGAATATGAGAAAGAGGAAGAAGAGCATAGGGTTACTTGCGAGGGTAAATTGCAGGTCACTCCAGGACTTCCTGATACATATGGGGATAATCGTATTGTACTTATGATGCGGGATCCGACATGTTTGTTTGCCTATTGGGAGATCAAAAAGGATGTTGTAGATAGGGTCTTGAATAACCTTGGAACCCTGGCACGTAATGCAAAAGTTATTCTCAGGGTTTATGATGTAACAGATATAATCTTTACGGGTAACAATGCCCACAAATTTTTTGATATCGAAGTAACTAGCGATACAGAGAGCCGGTATATCCATGTAGATGAGGCCAACAGGTCATTTTGTGTAGATATTGGATTCCTTACTCCTAACGGGACGTTTCGCATCCTTGCGAGATCAAATACAATTATAACGTCCCGTATGGATATTTCAGAGATCATCGGTGAAAGATGGATAGATGCCAGTGGGGTACATAGAGAGATGTTTATCACTATGGGCGAAGGCCTTACTGAGTCCATAATTGAGAGGCTGCGAAGAGAGGGGCAGGAAATATTCAAAGAGGGCATATTTTCACCTGCGTCTCGGAAGTATTAGTATCTTCCAAAAATAATTTTGACATTTTCGGCAAAAATATTTAGAACAAATTCGAATATCGAAATCCGAAATCCGAAACAAATCCCAAATTCTAATGTTTGAATGTCCAAAACATACAGGAACCACAGGATTAATATCAAAATCCGAATGTCGAAATCCGAAACAAATGCAAAATCTTAATTTTCAAATGTTCGAAACGGGGTTTTTGTCATTGAGATTTTGTATTTTCGAATTTGTTTCGTATTTCGTGCTTAGTATTTAGTATTTTCTATTTTATATCTGTGCCATCTGTGAAATCTGTGGTTTCAATCTTTTTAAAATAACAGTGTAATGGAAAAAGGTTACCTGTCATTAATCTTGCATGCGCACCTGCCATTTATTCGTCATCCGGAATATCATATGTATCTGGAAGAGGATTGGCTTTTCGAGTCTATTACTGAAGCCTACATCCCTCTTATTAATGTCTTCGATAAATTAATTGACGACGGTGTCGATTTTCGGATAACTCTGTCTCTTAGTCCTTCTCTTATTTCGATGCTTGACGATGTTCTTCTGCAATCCCGCTATATTAGATATATAGAGAACAGGATTGAACTGGCTGGAAAGGAAATAAAAAGAACACGCAGGCAGCCCGAATTTCATCAGCTTGCACGTATGTACTACAGATATTTTTCCAATGCAAGGTACGTATTCGAAGAAAAATATCACCGGAACCTGATCCAGGCCTTCAGGAAATTCCAGGATATTGGAAAATTAGAGATAATAACCTGTGGGGCTACCCACGGTCTTCTCTCCCTTATGAACAACAATGCAAATGCAATACGTGCCCAGATCCAGATAGCGGTAAATTATTATGAGAAATATTTTGGTCGAAAGCCGCGCGGGTTATGGCTGCCCGAATGTGCCTATGAGAGTGGTGTAGAGCAAATTCTCAAGGAGGCAGGTATCCGTTTTTTTATTGTGGAGACTCACGGTATTTTGTTTGCGTCGCCCAGACCGGTATATGGAATGTATGCCCCTGTTTATTGCCCTCCAGGTGTAGCCGCCTTTGGCAGGGATATGGAGTCTTCTAAACAGGTCTGGAGCTCCAGGGAGGGGTATCCGGGCGACTTCTTTTATCGTGAGTTTTATCGGGACATAGGTTTTGACCTTGATTATGATTATATAAAACCATATCTCCACGGCGATGGAAACAGGACCAACGTAGGTATAAAGTATTATCGGATTACCGGCGAAACCGATTATAAAGAACCTTATTCCTATGAGAAGGCATTGGATAAGGCTTCCGGGCACGCCGCACATTTTCTATCTCACAGGCAAAAACAGGTAGAATATCTGGCATCAATAATGGATCGAAAGCCTATCGTTGTAGCACCATATGATGCGGAACTTTTTGGCCATTGGTGGTTTGAAGGACCATATTGGATTGATTTCCTTTTAAGAAAAATTGCAGATGACCGGAAAACTATCTCATTGATCACCCCTTTGGAATATCTGGATATTTATCCGGTTAACCAGATATCCACACCGGCTTCCTCAAGCTGGGGGTATAAGGGCTATCATGAATATTGGCTGAATGAGAGTAATGACTGGGTTTACAGGCATTTGCACAAGGCAGCGGAACGCATGGTTGAATTGGCAAGGACGTATGCATCGAAAAATGGAAACCCTCTGCAGGAACGGGCGCTGAATCAGGCTGCAAGAGAACTCCTGCTGGCACAGAGCAGCGATTGGGCATTTATTATGAAGAGTGGCACGGCAGTAGAGTATGCCTTAAAAAGAACCAGGGAACACCTTTTCCATTTTACTAAGTTATATGATGATATCCGTAACGATAATATTGACTCCGCATGGCTGGCCGGTATTGAATTCAGGAACAATATATTCCCGGATATAAATTATCATATTTATCAATAGATCAATTATTTTGGAGATAAATGAAAGTATTGTCGTAAAAATGGAAACTTTTATAAATATTTTATGAGGGATAAAGAACAGTGAAAAAATCATCAAGGTTTAACAAGCATATCAGGGATAGCATTTTTAGTGAGAATGATCCATATTTGCCACCGAAAGGTAAAGGGTTACCATCTATTTCTATCTGTAAAGATTGTACTGCCGTTTATCAAAACAAGAAATGGTTTTTCGACGACAAGCTTTATAAGAAAAAAAAGACGTTAAAGAATGTAAATTGGGTATCTTGTCCTGCATGTAAAAAGGCGAAGGAAAACGTTCCGGGTGGTGTTGTAGCACTAAAGGGTAATTTCTTGAAACAGCACAAACAGGAGATCATGAACCTTATTCATAACGAGGATGAGCGATCCAAGAAGTATAATCCTTTAAAGAGAATCATGAAAATCGATGATAAAGATAGCGAAGTTGTGATATTTACCACGCTGGGTAAACTGGCGATGCGCCTCGGATCTGTTTTATTTCAGGCTTATGATGGAGAAGTGAAATATAAAAAACACGAGAACACAAAGTTTATTAGGGTAGAGTGGAAGAGATAATAGTTTACTGTGAAGGTATAAGGATACTGATTATAAAATAAAATTCTAGCGAGGCAGAGCCTTAGACCGATAAAAAAAGATTGAAACCACAGATTTCACAGATCACACAGATTTGGTATATGAGTATATGGGTAAGTGAGTAAATGGGTAAATGAATAAATGAGTTAAATACTTATTCATCAATTCGCTCATTTACATGTCCACTAATTTTGGATTTTTATCTGTGAAATCTGTGTAATCTGTGGTTTCAGTAATCTCTTATAAAACTTGACTCATTGTGAAATAAACCGGATATTAAAATATTCAATGGGGGAACCAATGCCATGATTAAAATTGAAAGAATTCTATTTCCCACCGATTTTTCTACCTATGCGAAACATGCCTTAAAATATGCCCTGGACTTTGCTGTAGAACGTGAGGCAAAACTCTACATCTTGCATGTTATTCCCAAGTTAAATATCCCTGTCGGGGCAGGGGGAGTAACATATCCGGTATCCAGGATACACGAAGATATGAAAAAAGATGCCGGAAAGAATATCCATCATCTCGTACCCAAGAGGTTTCTGGAAAAGATAAAGGTTGAAAACATTATCTTACTGGGTACACCATTTGTCGAGATCATTAAAACTGCCAAGAAGTATGATATTGATTTGATAATCATCGCAACACATGGTCGTACCGGGCTTGCACATGCGTTTCTCGGAAGTACGGCAGAAAAGGTTGTAAGAAAGGCCCCATGTCCCGTCCTGTGCGTGAAACGCCCCGAACACGAGTTTGTGCTGCCTTAGGCGCTTAGCGGTTTAATATATCGACAAAATTTTGTCGATATATTGAAGTGTCTGAATTCTAAATCCGAATATCGAAATACGAAACAAATCTTAAATTTTAATGTCTGAATGACCAAAACATAAAGGAACCACAGATTACACAGATTTCACAGATAGAAAATCTTTTTTGTCATTGAGATTTTGTATTTTTGAATTTGTTCCGGATTTCGTATTTTCTATTTTATATCTGTGCCATCTGTGAAATCTGTGGTTTCATCTTTTATTTTAATTTGTTTCGAATTTCGTGCTTAGTATTTCGGATTTCCTTGTTGGTTGCCTTTTCGATTCATTCGGGTTAGGATATCTGGTTTATATTTTAATTATGGAAATAGTCATTGAAAAAACGAGGAGTGTACCTGTTCAGAAAACCGCCATTGAGATAGTGGAACGCAAAGGATTGGGCCATCCGGATACTTTATGTGATCGTGCAGCCGAAGAGCTAAGCATTGCCCTTTCCAAATATTATATAAAAATATTCGGCAGGGTCTTGCATCATAACATCGATAAGTGTCTCCTTGTCGGCGGGTACTCCGAAGTATGCTTTGGCGGTGGCATGGTTGTAACCCCCATGCAGTTAATTGCCGTAGGCAGGGCTGTAGAGGCCAGAGGGGGTGAGAAAATACCGCTGGAGGATATTGCCAGGGAAACGACTCACAGATGGATGAGCGAACGGCTCAGATTTATGGAACCTGAAAAAAATGTCATTGTTGAAACTAAGATGAGAACCGGAAGTGTAGATCTTAGGGCGACTTTTGAAAGTTTAATTCCGCTGGCAAATGATACATCAATCGGGGTTGGCTTTTCACCTTTGACGGAAACCGAGACTTTAGTATATCAAACCGAACAATTTTTAAATTCACTGCAGGTAAAACAGGATTATCCCATGATAGGCGAGGATATCAAGGTCATGGGAATAAGGCTTTATGACCGGATAAGTCTTACCATTGCAATTGCCTTTATCTCAAAGTTTATTCCTTCAAAAGATGAGTACTTTACAATTAAGGACAACCTTCTTGAATATATACGGGCTTTTGTTAAGAAGCTGACAACCCTCGATGTCTCTATTGTAATTAATGCAGCAGATAGTTATGAAAGGGATGTTTTTTACTTAACCGTTACAGGAACTAGTGCTGAGTGCGGTGATGACGGCCAGGTAGGCAGGGGAAACAGGGTAAATGGATTAATTACACCATACAGGCCGATGACTCTTGAGGCCTCGGCAGGGAAGAATCCTATTACCCATACGGGTAAACTATATAATCTGGTTGCCCATGGAATATCTGAGGAGATAGTGAAAGATCCTCACATTTCAGAAGCAGAATGCTATCTGGTAAGCCAGATAGGGATGCCCATTACAGAACCCGGAATTGTACATGTAAAGGTACATTCTGGCCTTGCAAAAAGGGCAGTGGAAGAGAGATGTAATGGTATTATAAAAAAACATCTCAGTCAAATACCGCAATTGTGGACGGGGATTTTAGAGAGAAGTTATTCATTATTTTAACCCTTAAAGTGTTAAAAAATAATTTTAAGACACTATGCCCTTTCGCAGACAGCGCTGCGAAAATAAAATCCGAAATACGAAGCACGAAATACGAAACAAATTCAAATGACCAAATTTCAAAAAAGAGAAACCACAGATTGCACAGATGACACAGATTTTGGTAGATGAGCAGATGGGTGGATGAGTAGATGAGTGATGGGTTAAATACCCATTTACCTATCAACCCATTTACTCGTCTACTAATTTATGTCTTTCTTCGTGCCCTTCGTACTACTATCCATCAACTTCTTGTTTTTTATGCTCGTTTTTTAAATACATAGCCATAATACATTGATTAGATGGGGCTTACGTAAAGTTTGTAACATTGAGTTTTTTGTCATTTGAAATTGTTTCGTATTTCGATATTCGAATTTCGGATTTGGTTGCGGCCAAAGGCCGCGCTAGATTCTCCGTGGTGTTAAAAATGCCCTTCTATCATTTGAAACGAGGTTTTTGTCATTGAGGTTTTGTATTTTAGGATTTGTTTCGGATTTCGAAATTCGAAATTCGAATTTAGATATTTCGGCGTATCTACAAAATTTTATAGGTATTGAGGCGCTGAGCGCCTAAGAGGGTTTATTTATGGAGGCTTTGCCATACCGTGGTCAAAGGCACTTTAGTCTCATTCCTCGTTGGTATTACAGAACTCAATCTCGAGACGGCCGAAATAATTGATATTAAAAAGGCTAAAAGCTCCCCGTCTTATCCTGATGTGATTCCAAAGCAAATGATAGTTAATGTCGAAAAGAAGATTATTGAAGATAAGGACGTAAGCTTTATCGTAAAATTTTTTCCGCCTGGAATTGTCATTGTAGAGGCATCTATCGATTTGGAAAATATCCTTGATGTTCGCATCTTTGATATAAAGCGCTCCCTTTTTATTGAGTGCAGGGCCATTTTGAGGGAGTACCACTGTGATCCTTACTTCGATGAAGAATACAGCGTGTACTGTATATCCGATTACAACGGGGATCCGGAGGAGGTTATTTCTGAAAATAAAGATAGTATTACAGGACTTCTGAAGACGGAACGGATACCCCTCGATGAAGAAGAGATTAATACAACCCTTAAGTTCAATATTAAATACGCAAAGGATGATATGGCTATCGTTGACTGGGATGGAGCATTTTTATTTGACCCGCGCGGTGATTTTGCCAGTAACATCGAACTCTTTGAGATTGCCAATCTCCAGTTATTGAAATTGAGGGTAC
>CAZPUD010000150.1:0-9614 GCA_964589115.1 uncultured candidatus Brocadiaceae bacterium
TCTCCTGGATACTTCAAAAGGGATTGCTTCGGGGAAAAACGCCCTCGCAATGACAAATACAATATAATCTATTACTAACAATTATGTTGATAGTGTACTAGTAAAAAGTAATTTTGAACCTAGTAATACTTTACTGTAGAAGGTGCTGATAACGCTGCGGAAATAGTTCTAAGAGAGCAAGAGGTTAGAAATTGGGGGGCTGAAAAATATAACTTCGAATTCCAACACCTCTATGATCGTTCAACTGAGTTCATAATGAGGCCGCGGCGTTTTCTTCAGTGGACTGAAATGTTACCAATTTTATAAGGAGGGGTGAGATATGGCAACAAAATGGAGTGATGATTTGTCAGTAGGTGTGGATGCGATTGATACACAGCATAAGGGGATTTTTACAAGGGTAGGTAATCTTCTGGCTGCCATGGGGCAAGGCAAAGGGAGGGATGAGGTTGGCAAGGTACTTACCTATTTAGCTGATTATGTAGTGAAACACTTCGGAGCGGAAGAGGCCTTAATGATGAAATACAACTATGGTGATTATTCAAAACAGAAGGAAGAGCATACCCGGTTTGTAAAGGATTTTTCTGCCTTAAAAAAAGAATTTGAAACAGAGGGTGCCACTTCTCATCTAGTAATAAAAACCCAGCGGCAGTTATGTGATTGGCTGACCAACCATATAACGAATGAAGACAAAAAATTCGGTACATTTTTGAGAAATGAAGGTCATCGTTAAAAATATTTTCTTATAAAACGAATTTTATGACAAAGCCAAGATTGCTGCTGGTAGATGATGATAAAAGCGCGCTGAGCGGATTGACAAAGATATTAGTGAGTGACGGTTATTCTGTGGCTGGTGTTCTGTCTGCAAACGAAGCTTTAAATCTCCTGTCGGAGGAGAAGTTCGATATTATTATAACAGATATGGATCTGCCGGGGATGGGAGGGCTGACACTGATTCATGAGATAAGAAAAAGGGACAAGCCTGTAGCAATCGTGGTCGTCACTGCATGCAGTTCTGTAAAAATGGCTGTGGAAGCTATGAAACGGGGTGCAAACGATTACCTGGTTAAGCCTGTAAATGTTGAAGAACTAGAGTCGGCCTTGGAGAGATTATGGAGAGGGCAGTAGTTTGGGATGTTCAAAGTATTTACTTCTAATAAAAATAATTTTGGTAATTTTAGCAAAAAATAGGGGGGACTTTGATGGATAAAAATATTATCTGTGAGGAGTTTGTAAGTACCGATGTGAAAGGAGGAAAATGTAATGTATATAAGGAACTATCGCTACCTCTTTATCCTAACCGTTATGAGATCGAAATGTTTTGCAAAACAGAGAATCATCGAAAATGTCCTATAAAAGGCCTAATTTATACCATCCCGGTTAATTTTAAAATTTAACTTATGCCGCAGATAGTCGGAGTAGGTTGGGTTGAGCGGAGCGAAACCCAACGGGAAAAGTACGAAGCGTCTCCAAACGTTTTCGTTAGGTTTCGTACCTCAACCCAACCTACCGTGTCACATTGATAAAGGCCTATTTTAACGATTCTTTTCATAAGAAATGAAGTTGTCCGGTAATTATGTAAAATCAGATAGAAGGCTTCTGTCCCGGTCATCTCCTTGCGAAGGAGGGAGGCAGAATGGTCTTAAAAAATTAAAGGGTTCTCGTGTAAGGGGAATAATATGAAGTGTATGTTGAAAAAAGTAAGATGGTTGGCTTTTGTATTTTTGGTTGGTATGCATGTTGTTATGTTTAACGTATCCGGTGAGGAACAAAGACAGAATGAGGAATGGAGTATTAACCAGGAAGAACAAGAATTAATCAATGTAACGAATGGGGATATCCTTGGAGAACATGCCAGGGACGGCGCATGGGAATTCCATCTTTATACCACAGACGGGTACATTGAAATGGCCAATGGTGAATTAGTGTGGGTAATGGGTTACACTCATGCCAAGGGAAGTTTTAAGAATGCAGGAGAAGTGACCACAAAGGAACAAGTAGAACAACTATTAGAACCTGTGAAAATTCCAGGTGACCCGATTCACCTCTTTGTTGGCGAGAAGTCCCGGATTGTTTTGCATAATACGGGTATACATTGTGCAGACGAACATTCGGGCATAAATCACGTGGCGCATACGATCCATTTCCATGGTCTTGATTTAACTCCTGCAGTTGACGGTGTGCCTTCTTTACCGGTCGACCCTGTCTTGGAACATAAATCTTTTACTTACGAACTGACCCCCCAGTATGAAGGTTCTTTTATGGGGCATTGCCACGTAGACAGTTTTAATCATATCCTGGCTGGTATGTATTTTCCTATTATCATCCATCAGGATAGGACAAAGACTGCATATGGATATAAATATGACCGTGATTATACGTTGTTTTTCAGCGAGATGTCCGCTATGGCAAATGAACAGTTGCAGGAATCCGGGGTTGTTCATGGACTGCAGGACTGGAAGGCTGATTATTTCTTGATTAACGGCAGAACGTTTACTGATAATTTATACCATCCACGCTCTGTTATAAACGATCCACGTTCAAGGATAGTAGCCTATGAGGATGAGACGGTCCTTATACGTCTTATGGCTATCGGTGCTGACCACGTATTTGCGATCCACCCCCATGGTTATCACATGGAAGTAATAGCATTGGATGGAAGGAAACTCAAGAGTAGTTATGAAAAAGACACCCTTTGTATTGCGAGTGGCGAGAGAATTGATGTGCTGGTAAAGATTCCCCATTTTGCAAGCCAAAGAAAATGCCTATCCTGCAATTTAGGTGCTGGTATAACTATTATGCATGATCACAACCTGCGCGGAATGGTATCAACCGGGAAATATCCTTTGGGCGCATTAACGATTTTTGATGTAAAGAGTAGGAGCAAAGTAGCCCTGCCGGAAGTCCCTGTAAAAGGTGTTAAGCCATACAATCCTTTAGAACATTAATTTGTATAGGAATTTTCATTTTATGTAGTGGGTTTGCAGTAGTATGTATAAAATCCCCCTTAGAAAAGGGGGTGAGGGGGTTGTAAAAATGCCAGAAAAACACAACCCCCTAACCCGAACAAGTCGGAAGAGACAGAATACGAAATCCGAAATCCGAAACAAATCTTAATTTTCAAATGTTCTAAACCGGGTTTTTGTCATTGAGATTTTGTATTTTCGAATTTGTTTCGGATTTCGGATTTCGGATTTCGAATTTGTTCTGAATATTTTTGCCAAAAATGTCAAAATTATTCTTGGAAGATACTAAATCCCCCTTTGTTAAGGAGGACTTCGTGAGGTATAACTTGATTCTGCTCTGAATGAATGTCTAAAGCCTCCCTCCCCCTCCCGTATGGATTATTAATCCTGCGGGAGGTTTTTATTTATACATGTCTTGAACTGTCACTCAATTAGATTGACATTTTCCATTACAGAAAGTATTATGATGCCCACATTGTTTTCCCCTCCAGAAAGAGTTAACTGAGAGGTGTGTAAAAGAAATAGTGAATAGTAGATAGATGCTATTAATCATATGACAATTTGACTATTCACTAACTACTATCCACTATCTACTGACTTTTATACAACCCCAGGTCCCTATTTCATTACTATCAAGGGGGCTAAAGGGGGTTAGAGGGGAGATAAAAAGTCGCTGCAAAGGCAGCCTAACGTATCGGCCTTGAGGCTCTGCCTCATTAGACATTTATTGAAGGAGGTAAATGTAAACGCATGAGAAATTATATTAAATTGCTTGTGCCTGTTGTAGGGGCATTATGTATAAGTGTAAGTACGGTATTTGCATTTTCATCTGGTCCTCCTGATGAAAGGACAGGTTCTCCGGCCGATAATTTTAAAACATGTAATGATGTAGGCTGTCATGATTCCCATAATGTCGATTCGGGGAGTGCGGGATTTACAATTTCTGCGCCTGCTACTTATACCCAGGGTGAAGTTGTAAATGTAAATATCTCTTTTAATGATTCCGGCACAGCTAAGCACGGCTTCGAGCTTTCAGCTCTGGATGCAGACAACAACCATGTAGGTGCTTTCAGCAGCATTGATGATACTACCCAAACCACTAATGGAAATTACATTAAGCATACCTTCACCGGCAGTAATCAACCTGGTAATGCCAGTTGGAGCGTTCAGTGGACTGCGCCGGATTCTGAAGTGCAGGGTCCTGTAACATTCTATGCAGCAGGGAATGAAGCAAACGGAGACAATACTCCTCAAAATGATTACATCTATACTGCTACTGCACAGGTAGACAGCGCTGCTGTAACACCAACCGTTACTGCCACCCCTGTGGTTACACCAACAACAACCACAGTATGTGAACCCGATTTTATTGCTATTAAGAAGCGTTTAAAGCTAAAAACTGGTGAGAGTAAAACAATAATTGCTACAGTTACAGGATTAAATGACTGTAAATCAGAAGGCGTAACAGTGAATGCTGTAGTCGAGACCGGGAAAAAACGTATTACCATTGACCGCGATAGTGCTACAACGGATGAAAATGGTCAAGTGGCCTTTACTATTACCGGAGGTCAAAAGAAAGGTAATGCAAAAATATCATTTACTGTAGAAGATAGTGAAGGGAAGACTTATAATAGTTTCATTATCGTAAAGGTACGAAAGGCACAAAAGAAATAGTTTCAGTGCTTCTATTATAAAATAATATATGGTTGATATTGATAGCAACCATCTTTAAAAATCGTCAGGGATGATCATAGATGTTTTGTGATCATCCCTTTCTTTTTTGTTGATATAAAATCAATGGATGTTAAACTAATAACTTTATTAAAATATCATCGCAGCTAATGATAAGTTTATTGTATTGCAATTTTCATTTTAGGTATATACCGATGAAAAATTTTATAATCATTACGTTATACGTCATTATGTCTTTTTGTACCACTGTAAGCGGAGATACCATATCCTTACTAAATATCAATAAGGGTATAGATGTCAAAATACTAAGCGTTACCAATGAATCTATAAATGCAGTAATATTAAAAAAAGTACTGAAATCTTTGAGCGTGCAATTTTTAAATGATAAAAGTTATCCTGATGCGATCTTCTTGAATGGTATAGATACGGCTGTAGAATGTAAAATCAAAGAAATCACTGAAGATACTGTTACTGTTCTTATCCCCACTTCCATAATCTCTTCACTTCAGATGTCATTCCAATCCTATGATAAAGATAGAGAATCGAAGGCAGTTCCTGTATTAAATAGTTCAAATCCTGTTGAGATGCAGAATAAACCAAAGACAACTTCGGTTCTAACTATAGAAGGGGAAGTAAAGGACCAAATAAGGGAAGACCGGCGGTTAGAAGTTGAAGTGCCTAATGATATTCCCAAAGGCCTTATAGACAGTACGCTAGCTGATGAGATAAGAACTTCACGTGAAAAAGTAAATAATAACAAACGTTACCGGTTAAAGTCTAAAAATAAGAAATCAGAGCATTTATCAGATGAAAAGAGTGCCGGACCTTTGTTACAGGAAGAACCTATAGGCGTTGAATCTGTTACAGAGGAAGAAGAACTGCCGGCAGAGGATGAAGAACCTTCTAAGATTAATAAATTACTGGAAATGGACTCTCAGGGTAATGGAGTTGCAAAAGTAATTGATAAGGGTATGGAGAAGGAAGAACCGGTTATTCAAGACAAAAATTTAGGTGGTGTTGAAGGAAAAATATTACATAGTGGAAGACCCTTGTCCGACTGCCAGGTACGGCTGCAGATGTTGGAAAAAGGCGGGCTGCTGTCAAAGGGGTATCGCCCGGTAGAAGGTGCCGTAGCATATGAGACTATTACGGATAAAGAAGGGATGTATCGTTTTGCAAATGTACCGCCGGGTTTATATAAATTATACTGGAAACCTCACTCAGAAGAGGTCTGGGTAAGGCGGTTCAAGATGGAACCGGATGTAATTGTGGAATCAGGTAAATTGACAAAACCAAGAGTTATTGAGACCTTAAAGAGAACGTTAAATTAAGCTTCAGTGATTTTTTGTAACATTAAATATATTTCTTTGACAATATTTACTAGGTTAGTGCTCTAATCCAGCCTGTGGTTACCACTTCTTACTGCTTACTTAAACTCATATCTCTTACTTTTACCTCATTGGTCTGAATCTTTGCCTAGCTGGTTGGTTTAGTGTATATAAATAATTCTGCGATATTAAATTTGAAACTTTCTTTTCAACGGTGAAATCTTTCTAGTACCTGTTGAGGTTTTATGGTTGTTTTATTTGTTTTGATATATAAAAAACTAAGGACTTATAACTCAATTAGTTATGTGTTTTTTTTGTCATTTTTTATATTTTTACTTAATAAGGAACGGATATTGTTTAGCTATGAAGCCTGTATACAAAGATCGTAAAAATAGACTTTTAAGCCGTTTTTAATTTTCTTCTTAGGCTAAATTTATAATTGACAAATTAGCAAAAGATATGTAATACTAAATATCTTATCTTTTAATTTTGAACATAACTACGCAGATCGAATCTATAGTAACTTAAACATGCAGATGGAGGATAATGATGGTAAAAAGTTTACGATTGGTTGTAATTGCCGGTAGTCTGGCATTTGGTGTGTGCAGTATAAACAGCGTTGTAATGGCAAAGGGTAAGGCGCCGGCTTACCAGGAGATTGAGGTAAAAGATGGTGGAACGATTGTTGGTACGGTTAAGTATGACGGTGATATACCTGCTGCGAAGATATTGAAGATAGATAAAGATGAGCAGACATGCGGCCATGATAATAAGCAATCAGAGGAGCTTGTTATTAACGGGGAATCCAAAGGAATAAAGAATGTCGTTGTATCTCTTGTTGACATTGCCGCCGGCAAAAAGGCCGATACAACAACTGCTGTGCTGGATCAAAAAGAATGTGTATTTGCCCCTCATATACTTGCAGTTTCGGCTGGCACCAACGTTGACCTCTTAAACAGTGATAATGTGATGCATAATCTCCATTCATGGTCTATTAGAAATCCGGCTTTTAATGAAGGAGTGTCTGGCGGTGGAAAGCTTACAAAAAAATTTGATATTCCTGAGATGGTTAAAATAACCTGTGATGTACACAAATGGATGAGTTCTTTTATAGTTGTAAAACCAAATCCTTATTTTGCTGTAACGGATGAGAACGGGCGTTTTAAGATTGAGAATGTGCCTGCTGGAACGTATAAGATTGAGGCATGGCAGGAGAAGCTGGGTAAAAGGACTGGTAGCGTTACCGTTAAGTCAAAAGAAGAAGTAGTGGCAGATTTTGCATATGCTAAAAAATAACTGTGACCATTGGATTATGGATTGTGTAATTTACTCGTTTGAAAAGGCGTGTTGCTAATGAATAATTCGAAGATATTACTGCAATTTACAAAAAAAAGTATTTTTGCCGCATTGTTTTTATTCTTGCTTTCATTTTTTTCACTCCTTTCGGTTCAAGAAAGAATAATTGCAGATGATGCACCGGCACAAACGGAATCTGGCGTAGAATTACCCCAATTCGATGCCAGTCATCCTCCTGAGCAATCATCTGAAGGACAGGCAGAACCAAATGCTGAAGCGGCAGCGGCAGCGGAGGAGGAAGAGGTTGGACCTGTTCAATACCGCTCATTTTTTGGAATGGATTCTCGCGTGGTGGTTTGGATTGTATCGGAACTGCATCTTATGTTTGCTGCATTTGTGCTTGGGGTTCCTATTTTTGCTGTTATTGTTGAGATTGTGGGTTTTAAGGGCGGCGATATTAAATATGACAAGATGGCTAAGGAATTTACCAAGCTATTGTCTGCTGCATTTGCCACAACGGCATCGTTGGGCGGGTTGCTTGGGTTTTGTTTATTTGGGCTTTACCCGGAATTTATGGGGCATATGACGAATGTTTTTGCTCCTACGATGTATGTCTATGCGTTGATGTTTTTTGGTGAGGCATTTACCCTTTACGCTTATTACTACTCATGGGATATCCTGAAGGGGTCGGCTGCAAAGAAGTGGTTCCATATCTCCCTTGGCGTTATGCTTAACCTGTTCGGTACAGGACTTATGTTCTTAACAAATTCCTGGGCAACATATATGATGAGCCCCGCGGGAATTGTACCTGCTACCGGTAAGGTTTTAAGCTTATATGAGGCATTCTACAATCTCCTGTGGATGCCGGTAAATATCCATCGTTTAATCGCTAATGTGTGCTTTGGTGGTTTTGTGGTTGGTGCTTATGCCGCGGTGAAGTTCCTGGGTGCTAAGACAGAAGAAGAGAGGGCCCATTATGACTGGATGGGTTACGTTGGAAATTTTATCGGAGTTGGGGCTTTAATACCTCTTCCTTTTGCAGGATACTGGCTTGGACGTGAAGTGTATAGTGCTAGTCCTGTAATGGGAAATATCATGATGGGTGGTGCATTCTCTTGGACCTTTATCATTCAGGCCATCTTGATTGGCATGCTGTTTATTGGCGCCAATTATTATTTATGGCTTGGAATGGGAAGGATCAAAGGCTCTGAACGATACACAAAGTTTATTAAATATCTTGTCTTTGTGATCTTTCTCTGTTTTGCTGTCTGGCTGACACCTCATAACCTGCCGCTTAGCGGTGAAGAAAGGGCCATGATCGGAGAGCAGTATCATCCTTTCTCTAAATATTTCGGTGTGATGGCTGCAAAAAATGCAGTTGTCAACCTGATTATTCTTTCCACTTTCTTTTCCTTCCTGTTATACCGGCGAAGCAATAAAGGTGAAACTGTTCCTTTTTCGGAGCAGGGTAAGGCCGGGAAGATCGGTATATTTTCGGCACTCGCTTTTTGCTTGTTAATGCTGGTATCATATGCAATTTCCCTTAAGTTTGTTGATTTGGAGGCCAATATTAAGGCGTTTGTGAAGCCTTTGATATATTCGCTCTATATCCAGTCGTTTGCGGTATCTTTCGCAGCCTTTTTAACATTCAAAAATAAAGGGAAATTGGCTCAGGCAATGCTCTTTGGGGTTACAGCCTGCATAGCTGTGCTTTACTTTTGGTACTACGGTTTTGAAGTGATGCAGAAGGCTAACCTGGTATTGAGGTATTTATCTGTAACGCAGGTTTCGATAGTGATGAGTTGTTTGATTATGAATGCTATCATAGATATCTTTATGTTCCGCAAAGCGAAACTTGTCGGAGGTATTGTGTGGGGAAAAATGCCTGTAAGGTCCCAATATGCGCTGTTGCTGCTCTGTGTGGTTATTGTTATTCTTATGGGGCTGATGGGTTTTATCCGCTCCGGGCTTCGCATGGACTGGCATATTTATGGAGTGTTACAGGATACCTCTCAATGGGCTTACACGCCTACCCTGGCATATATGGGTAGAGTGGTTGGCCTGATTGTTGCACTTTTTCTGGGCCTGGTTACCTTCGTGTTCTGGTTGGCAAACCTTGGTGAGAGAAAAGCAAAGGAGAAAGCAAATGCGTATGAATATGAGGGTGTAACATCTGGTTATGAGGATGCACACTAGATTTTAAGGGTAACCTTGGCTAAGGTATTACACCAGGAATTTATTGGTCAGGGGCTAAGGAGTTAAGTTAAGTAAAATCTTAAGATGGTAAAATGAAGACATAGAGAGAACTTATGAATAAAAGCATGTTAAAAATTAC
>CAZPUD010000151.1:0-9555 GCA_964589115.1 uncultured candidatus Brocadiaceae bacterium
GAAACATGCTAAACGTTTCGGTTCAATCGTGGACGATTGAACCAACTCTGAAATTGCTTAATTTAATGACAGTGTATTTAATCCGTAAATAATACTATACTATCTCTTCATCTTCTAAATGCCAGGCAGGATCTACAATGCACAAAAATCTTAAATCACTTTTCCCGGTATTTCTAATGTATTGCATTGAATGCGGCGGAATATAGATTGTCCGACCCGGATAAACCTTCTCCTGTTCATTATCTATATACATTATTCCTTCCCCTTCCAGGATATAATATACCTCGGAAGTTCTCAACTTATGCCGCCGTGAGGCTTCACCTGTTTTAATTACTGCGTGAGCCAAACTATATCGAAGTTTTAAATTTGCCTTACCCGGATGGAGAATTTCCCTGATAATAGTATTATCTTCGGCAACTGTCTCTTCACAACTTTGCAAGTCTTTTACAAACATATAAATCTCACCTTATTCCTCTTTAAAATTTGCCATCTTTGCAGCCATTTTTACAGACTCCATCATGGAACGCGGG
This sequence comes from uncultured candidatus Brocadiaceae bacterium, assembly GCA_964589115.1. Lineage (GTDB taxonomy): Bacteria > Planctomycetota > Brocadiia > Brocadiales > Brocadiaceae > JBDIVL01. Next base: position 531 of record CAZPUD010000151.1, read on the forward strand.
TCAGCAATGCCCTTACCTGCAATATCGTAAGCAGTTCCATGATCAGGTGATGTCCTGATAAACGGGATGCCCAGAGTAGTATTCACCCCTGTCTCAAAGGCATGCAGTTTCAGGGGAATTGCACCCTGATCATGATAAATGGCTACTATCATGTCATAAGCACCCTTCAACATCCTGTAAAATATTGTATCGGCGGAAAACGGACCGTCACACCGGACACCTTTTTTCTTTGCCCTCTCAATCGCCGGAATAATAATCTTCTTTTCTTCATCCCCGAATATACCCTCTTCACCTGCATGGGGGTTTAAGCCGCAAATTGCAATCCGGGGTTCATTTATATTAAAATATTGCTTAAGATTATCATTACAGATAAGTATTGTCTCCATAATGTCTTTTGTAGTAATCGTCTGTGGTACCTCTTTTAAGGCAATGTGTGTTGTGACAAAGGCAACCCTCAATTTCCCGCCTACCATGAGCATAACTACCCGCCTGGCCCCTGAAAAAATCTGAAGCATCTCAGTATGGCCCGGATAGCCATAACCAGCCATATGTATAGCCTCTTTACAGATTGGTGCAGTAACAAGGGCATCAATGTGTCCGCTCATGGCGAGATTAATCCCTCTTAATACCCATTGAACGGATAGTTCCCCTCCCTCTGCTGTGGGACGCCTCTTTCTCATAAAACTCAACTTAAAATTATCAGAAGATAAGAGTGAAACCGATTGTTTCGGGTCCTCAGCTTCAGATATATGAGATATAATCTTATATCGCAAGGGTATCTTTAATGCCCTGGCCGTACATTCAAGTACCTTCTCATTACCAATGATAACATAGCGGGCAATATTACGTACGGCTGATGATCTCAGGGACTTTAGAATAATCTCAGGTCCTACCCCGCACGGGTCTCCCATCGTGATCCCAACCAGTAGCTTTGGTTTTTTCCTCTTTTCCACTTTGACTATAGTACTCAAGAAATTATAAAAACCCTTGTGCTATCAAATGCTCTTGAGTAATAACCTCTTCTTTCCCCTGAACACGTGTCAAAAGTTTTTTGATCCATTTGCCCATCATATCAATCTCAATATTTACTTGCTCTCCTGCCTTTTTAAACCCCAGAGTAGTTGAGGCCAAAGTGTAGGGAATCAGCGCAACGGAAAAGGTACCATTAACGATACCCACTATCGTGAGACTAACGCCGTCTACGGCAATAGAGCCTTTTTCGATCATCATATCGGTAAACTCTTTTTCAACAAGAAAAGATATTGTACATTGATCGGCAGACTCTTTTTTTTCCCGCAAGGTACCGATGCCGTCTACGTGGCCGGCAACGAAATGACCTCCTAATCTGTCTCCTACCCTCAATGCCCTTTCAATATTAACAATTTCGTCTTTCCGTAATTTTCCTAGAGTGGTCTTTTTAAGGGTTTCACTTGAGACATCAAAACCAACACCCCTCACATCGACTGTTTTTACTGTAAGACATGCCCCGTTAATTGCGACACTTTCTCCAAGTTTAATATCGTCATAAAAATCAGAAAAATCCAGAAACAGTTCTGCCCCTCCTGCCTTCGGCAAGAATTTTTTAACCTTCCCTAAACGTTCTATAATGCCGGTAAACATAGAAAAGAATCTGTAACACTTCAGTGAAAATTATGATCACTGTCTATCAGTAGAGAATTCGTTTCTCCAAATGAAATATACCAGAAAAGTTTAAATTTTCCATTAAATATTAATGTGTGTATTAGTACATAGAGTTATGATAACAATTGCGTGTAACGAATATAATTAAAGATTTGGAAAATTGTGAGGCAGGTATCTGGTTAATATAAAAATTTCCCTGTAATCGGATTATTAATTGTTTTCTTTAATTAACCGCCTTTTGGTTTTTGTGTCAAGTAAATTTATAATCCCTAAAACTTTTAAAAGTAGGTGATTTATAAATCACATCTGAAAAAGATGTAAGAATAACGTTATTTTTCTTGAAAAAGGTGTCATTATTGGTGAGAATCGCGATATAAACAATTTAGTTTTTAGAAAATTTATATCAAATAACGATATTTACTACATACCGTGTAGGGGCAGGTTCGAAACCTGTCCCTACAATAAATAATAAAATTTTCGCAGAAGTTTTTCGGAAAACTAAATTACTACACAATATCAAAGACCATTATGGTTACACATAATTGCGTTTAATAAAGGATGAAGCCATCTTGGTTAGCCGTGCTCCCTTTCCGTACCGCCATTAAAAAAGATACAGGAATCCATGACAAAAACTTCCCAGAAAGAAATTGTAAGGATATTGCTTGAAGACTACGGATATACCTTTTCTGAAGAGCTTGATATTCCAATAGCACGAAATACCCCATCAGCCCTTTTCCGGCTTCTTTGTGCCGCCTTACTGTTCAGTACGCGAATAAGTTCAAGGATTGCGGTAAGGGCATCTCAAGCGCTTACGAAACGAGGCTGGACAACAGCACAAAAAATTGCTGATTCTGAATGGTCTGAGCGTACCAGGATATTAAACAGGTCTGGTTATGCCCGCTATGACGGACGTGGTTCAACAATGCTGGGTGAAACAGCCCAAATGTTACTCGACCATTACAAAGGGGATTTGCGCAATTTGAGAGAAGAGGCTAATCGCAAACCTGACCAGGAACGCAAACTCCTCAAGCAGTTTAAGGGTATTGGCGATGTTGGTGTGGATATTTTCTTTCGCGAGGTTCAGGTAGCATGGGAAGAGCTGTTTCCATTTGCAGACCGGAAAGCACTTAACGCAGCTAAAAATTTGGGACTTAAAGATGATGTCATGGCATTGGCAAACCTTGTGGATAAACATGATTTTTCAAAATTTATCGCCGCACTTGTGCGGGTTCAGTTGGAACGTAAATCTGAAGAAATTCTTAGAAAAGCATCCTTTAGCCGGTAGGTTGGATTGAGGCAACGAAACTCAACAAGAAACTAATTCCTTTAAAATAAGGAGGCAAAATATGAAAATGGCTTATTTTTATATATCGGTGTTTATACTTATGATGATAAATTTTTTCAATGCGGGATGCAGAGGACCGGAAAGGGAAAACGGTGTTACGGAGGCACCGCCTGAAGTTACCGGGGAAGAACAAGAAGCTGTAAAAACAGCCGGAAAACTCTGGGAAAAGATACAAATTGACAATTACAGGAAGAACTGGAAAATGTGGCCGGGTAAAGAAGCTTTCTATTCAGGAACTGCTCCGCATGGTACACTATTAACTACATACGTGAATGATCCGGCTTATAAGACAATAGAAAGTAAGATGGAACTAATGCCTTATGGATCAATAATAATAAAGGAAAATTATACACAAGACAGGAGCATTTCAGATATAACAGTAATGCAGAAAATAGAAGGTTTTAACCCCGGTGCCAATGACTGGTTTTGGGCTAGATATTCACCAGGAGGTGTTCTAATAATAACAGAAAAAGACGGCAGAAAAATAAAATTGGCAGGTAAGATTGAGGCTTGCATTAATTGCCATAGTAAACAAATCTATAATGACTATATTTTTACGAGTTCATTGAGTGAAGAGGTTAAGGAAGAATAATTTAAAATAGTGTAATAATCTAAACTGCTATTTCCAAATTTTATACTCTACCCATTATCTGCTGTATTTTTAATAATCTGTTTGACAAGCTTGCCAGAATTTGCTATAGAAATTAAGACCGTCCAGGTTTTATTTCTCATAACATATCTTATTTCAAATGCATACGAGAGGAGCTGCCAGTGACTAACATTAGCTGTGTTAAAGCAAGAGAAATCTTAGATTCCAGAGGAAATCCAACCATAGAAGTAGATGTAATATTGGAAGATGGTACGATGGGCCGTGCCGCCGTACCATCAGGCGCATCTACAGGAAAAAAGGAAGCGCTGGAACTAAGAGATACCGATAAACCATCCCGGTATATGGGGAAGGGAGTACAAACGGCCGTTAAAAATGTAAATGAAATTATCGGGTGCAAACTTGAGGGAATGGATGTAACAAAACAATTAGAGATTGATACCGTTATGAGGGCGCTGGATGGGACGAAAAATAAAGAAAAATTGGGCGCCAATGCCATTCTAGGTGTTTCTCTTGCCGCTGCTAAGGCAGCAGCTAACGTCCTGTGCCTTCCTCTCTATCGCTACCTTGGCGGTACCAATGCCAGGATCTTACCCGTACCAATGATGAATATCTTAAATGGAGGTAAGCATGCGGATAATAACGTGGATTTTCAGGAATTCATGATTATGCCCATAAAGGCGGAAAGCTTTGCTGAAGCACTGCGTATGGGCGCAGAGGTCTTTCACAACCTTCGCTCTGTCCTGAAATCAAGGGGATATAATACCAATGTGGGAGATGAAGGAGGCTTTGCCCCTAACCTGCAAACCAATGAAGAAGCAGTAGAGCTTATCCTGGAGGCAATCAAAAAAGCCGGCTACACGGCCGGAGAGGATATTTATCTGGCGCTGGATTCAGCCGCAAGTGAATTTTATGAGAATGGTAAATATGTGTTACGGGCTGAAGGTGGTAATAAGAAAACCAGTGATGAGATGATTGATCTCTATTCAAGATTAGTAAGCAAATATCCTATCAGCAGTATAGAAGATGGTCTTTCAGAGGAAGATTGGGATGGATGGAAGAAACTTACAAAAAGTTTGGGGGATAAAGTCCAGCTTGTCGGTGATGATATTTTCGTTACGAATACAGAAATCCTCAGCGAGGGAATCGAGCAAGGAATAGCCAATTCCATCCTTATAAAGGTCAATCAGATCGGTACCCTTACAGAAACCCTTAATGCTATAGAATTGGCAAAAACACACGGATATACTTCTGTTATCTCTCACCGTTCAGGGGAAACGGAAGATACCACGATTGCCGATATTGCCGTAGCCACAAATGCAGGTCAGATTAAAACAGGTTCTCTCAGCAGAACCGATCGGATATGCAAATACAATCAACTTCTGCGTATTGAAGAAAATCTTTCCGGCAATGCAATTTATGGAGGCAAATTATGCAAAATGAAGAAGTAGATAACCAGGCGGATTACCCCCCTGAATCTTCTCATGCTCAAGAGGAACTTCACAGCCTTCCCACTAATGAAAAGGAAAAATCCAGATATCTGGAAACATCTCATGAAGTCTCAGATGGTGTAATGCTTTGTCTTAATCAGAACGACAATAAACAAAAGACTTCAGGTGGTTTTTTTAAAGCCTTCTCCAGGAAAGATAGATATTTTGGTAAATTTGTTTTATTAATACTCGTAACGTCATGTATCGTAATGCTCTTTTCTTCACTCATTAGCAAGACCAGACAGGACAGGCTCCATATGCTTGATGTGCAAAAGAAGCTTAAGAAACAAGCCGAGTATTTGGAGGCAGAAAATACCAGATTAGAACGTGAATATTCCGCCTTACGTGAAGATCCGGTCCGGATAGAAAAAGAGGCACGTGAGCTTTTGGGGTACATGAAACCTGACGAGATTTTTTATGAAAAATATAACTTTCGTGTTAAAAGTGTTACAAAAAACGAACCCGTAGCAGAAGAGCCCCGAAATCGCTGGAAGGCATTTCTTTTTGATGGACCCTTTCCATGGCAATTCCCGGCTTTGATTATCCTTATTTCAGCAGCTTATTATTTAATTACATGTCATTATGAGTATAGAAAATTATATCGATCAAATCGTTAAAAATGCAAAAATCGCTTCACGTGACATTGCTTCGGCAAGTACCACGAAAAAGAACATCGCCCTTCAAAACATAGCAGAAGATATCATTTCCTCATCGGAAATGTTAAAAAGAGAAAATGAAAAAGATATTGCAGCCGCAAAAGAAGCAGGACTCTCGGAGGCAATTATTGACCGGCTCCGTCTCTCCGATACCCGCATCAGGGGTATGTCAGAAGGTGTCAGACAAATTATCCACCTCGCAGATCCGGTAGGAGATCTACTTCAGGGGCACACCCGTCCAAATGGCCTCCAAATTCAGAAAATACGTGTACCCCTTGGTGTCATCGTTATTATTTATGAGTCCCGTCCGAATGTAACTGCCGATGCTGCAGCATTATGTCTGAAGGCAGGAAATGCCGTCATCCTGCGTGGCGGCAAGGAATCAATCCATTCGAATATAGCCATTTATAAAATCCTCACTTCTGCTCTTGAAAATGCAGGGCTTGACATGCGCTGCATTCAGCTTATAGAGACTATTGAACGTGAAGCCATCGATTATCTGCTTAAGGCTGATAAATATGTGGATGTCGTAATACCCCGCGGCGGTGAAGCGCTTATCCGTACAGTTGTCGAAAAATCAACGATTCCGGTAATCAAGCATTATAAAGGGGTATGCCATACCTTTGTAGATGAATTTGCAAACCTCACGATGGCAGAAGAAATTTGTTTTAATGCAAAAGTACAGCGTCCGGCTACCTGTAATGCAATGGAAACCATGCTGGTACATGAAAAGGTTGCATCAACATTCTTGCCAGGCATTGCAAAAAGGTTACAAGATGTGGGTGTTGAAATACGTGGTTGCAGCAAGACGGGTGCTATTTTAAAAAATATAAAACAGGCTACAGAAGATGATTACTATAACGAGTATCTCGATCTCATCCTTAACGTTAAGGTGGTGAGTACATTTGATGAGGCCCTTGCCCATATAGTTACGCACGGATCAAATCATTCAGACGCAATTGTTACTGATAATGTCAATCATGCCATGAGGTTTACTAAAGAGGTAGATTCAGCCGCAGTATACGTCAACGCCTCCACACGTTTCACCGATGGTTATGAATTCGGGATGGGTGCAGAAATCGGCATCAGCACAGATAAACTCCATGCCAGAGGCCCGATGGGACTTGAGGAACTCACATCGTATAAGTTTGTGGTTTATGGGAATGGGCAGTTGAGGAGTTAGGCTCTTAGTGCCTCAATATCGACAAAATTTTGTCGGTATATCAAATCGTGTAAATTCTAAATTCAAATTCTCATTTTAATAAGGAGATTATTATGGTTTTAACCAATATAGAGAAAATGTCCATTATAGAACGTCTAAAAGCAATGGAAGAGTTATGGGATTCATTATGCCGCGAAGAAAAAGAAGTCGAATCTCCAGAATGGCATAAAGGCATTCTACAAGAAAGAAAGAAAAAAATTGAGAAAGGTGAAGCTGAATATGTTTCTTTAGAGGATTTAAAAAGCAAACAGTTTAATTTCTGACCTTGAATCTCTAAAACTTTACGCTGGAATTCACAACAAGAAATTTGGGTTTTATCGAGATTTTTCAAAGAGATTTCCATTCGCTATTTACTATGAAATAGAAAATGATATCGTAAAAGTAATTGCAATCTTGGATATGAGACGAAACCCATCTTGGACCAGAGAAATATTAGGAAACAGAAAAAGCTAAGCATTTAATTAAGTAATGCAGTCACTGCCTAAAAATATACAGTTATCACAAGCTATTTTTAAAAACAGAATGGAAATCTAGAATATGAGATTTACTTACGACCCGCGTTATAATATTGCTTATATCCGTTTTCATGAAAAGAGTACAGAAGTTGAAACCATACGAATTAGTGATGATATGAACGTTGATATGGCTCCTGATGGAACTATTTATGGCATCGAGATCCTTAATGCAAATGTGCAACTACAACGTGAAGACACTGGTAAACTTTTGGTTATCAACGAAGCAACAGGTGAACAGAAAGAACTTCCTTTGTCTATTGATTAGTAAAAATAGGAGAAATAAAATGAAAAGAAAAAAGTATATATATTGGCAAGATGGTAATATGTGGTTAGGGTATCTTGAAGAATATCCAGACTATCAAACTCAAGGAGAATCACTTGAGGAATTAAAAGAAAATTTAAAAGATATCTATCAAGAATTAACAAGTGGTAACATTCCATGCGTGCGTGAAGTTGCTGAACTTGAAGTAGCATGAAAAGAAGAGATTTAATAAAGCATATTGAAAAGAAATGACATTTTTTTCTCGTTTTCATTCAGACACCGCTCAGTTTACCTGCATTAATCTCAGCCGCACCATATTCAATGCAGCATTTGCAGATATATTTTTGATACCAATCCTGGATCCTCTGAACCGGTATTCTTTTACCTCAACATAGTCATCGACAATAATACCAATATAAACCAAACCAACAGGTTTATCCTTTGTTGCACCTGTAGGACCGGCGATACCTGTAATGCCGATACCAATATTTGCAGAAGATTTCTTCTGTATACCCCCAGACATGGCCTGTGCTACCTGTGAACTCACGGCGCCATATTTTACGATAAACTCTTCAGGAACACCCAATACATCAATCTTCGCCCTGTTGCTGTAAGCGACAACCCCTTCCAGAAAAAATTCGGAAATTCCAGAAATATTGGTAAGCTTGTCAGAGACCAATCCCCCTGTGCACGATTCGGCAACGGTAATCGTTTTGTTACATTTCTTCAGGAGCGTAAAAACAGCATACTCAAGTGTCTGGTCATTTACTCCGAAAACCGCACTACCAAGCCCTTTTCTGATATCCATCTCTGCCCGGTCCAAAAGATTCACGGCATTTTCCCTTTTTGCTGCAGTTGCAAGGACATTAACTGTTACTATGCCATTATGCACTAACGTCATCGTTTTCACATATTCTTCCCTTTTAATTTGATCCTTTATTATATCTTCTACAGTGCGTTCAGGAATGCCAAAGGTATGGATATCCCTTGCCAATCTGCATCCCACTAATGTGTGTCTCTCACAATAAACATCCAGATATTTGTTAAGCATAGACTCCATTTCTCTTGGAACACCGGGTAAACAAACTATCTCCGTACCATTATACCGAAGGGCGAATCCAGTCGCCGTGCCACCATCATTCGTTATTACAAGTGCACCTTCCGGGATCATTGATTGCTTATTATGCTCATCCATAAGAGCAGACATATCCTCATGATGCTCTTCTGCAAGTTTCTGGATACGGACACATGCTTCTTTATTATGTATCAGGCGTACGCCAGAAAATT
>CAZPUD010000152.1:0-9553 GCA_964589115.1 uncultured candidatus Brocadiaceae bacterium
TCCAGGGTATTTAATGCCATTCTGGCATCGCCATGTGAAAAGTGTGCAATAAAATCAATGGCATCATCCCGGATTTCTGCTTGTAAGCCACCAAGACCTTGCTCCTTATCCTTAAGAGCACGGATCATAATAGCCTTAAGGTGGCCCTCTGTAAGGGATTCCAGTACGAGTACCTTACAGCGTGATAATAGGGGAGCGTTTACTTCAAAGGAAGGATTTTCTGTAGTAGCGCCAATGAGGGTAATAGTGCCATCTTCTACATGATGCAGAAAGGCATCCTGCTGGGCCTTGTTAAATCTGTGAATTTCATCAACAAAGAGTATAGTCTTTTTGTTATAATATTTTCGCTGATGCTCCGCCTCTTCAATGACACCCCGGATGTCTTTAACACCAGATAATACAGCAGAAAACGAGATAAAATGGGCATCCATTGCCTGGGCAATAATAAAGGCTAAAGTCGTTTTTCCCACACCTGGAGGCCCCCAAAAAATCAAAGATACAAGCTCTTTATTCTCTACAAGTCTTTTAAGTATTTTGTCAGGCCCGACAAGGTGTTCCTGCCCGGCAAACTCCTGCAAGTTTCGTGGCCTTATCCGGTCAGCCAGGGGCTGCCTTTTTCCCATAGTTGCCTTAGTATCAAACAGGTCTCTTGTCTGTTTTTTTACAGTCAATGAAATTTTCCTTATATTTTCGGTTCGGGTATTTGTGACTTCGCCTCCAGGGTCTCTGCCATGCTGTTAATGGCTTCTGCCAGTTTACCAATTTCATCATCTGACTGGTAGGTAATCCTGGAACTGTAACTTCCACTTGCAATTTTCCTCGCAGCATCAGCGATATCATGAATTGGTGCAGAAATCTTTTTCCCTAGAAAAAAGGCGATAATAATAACCCCTACTGCCACTATTCCAAAGACAAACATCATATAATTCCGCAATTTATAAAGCGCCCCATATCCTTCCGCTACGTCAATTTCTGCAATTACTCCCCATCCATAGTCCGGCATCCAGTGCCAGAATCCCAAAACATTTACACCCCTATAATCTAAATATCCATTCGCATCAAATCCACTGGAACCCTTTAAACATTCGCTGACACTTCTTGTTGGAGTACCCGTTAACGGATCAGCCACTTTCAATTCCAGTGCAGACCTTTTCCTGATCCTTTGCATGCTCTTTAAATCTTCCGTAAACCGGGATTCTGTTACCATGTATCCGTAACCATTAATAAGGTAAGTTTCTCCTGTCATACCGATATGGATATTTTGCATCATAGAATTTATTTCAGAAACATCAATACGCAATGTCACCGTGCCTATAACAGCGTTTAACTTGTCCTTTACCGGTGCAGAGATCAACATTGTAGGTACACCGGTTTCCGCTATACCCGATTCATTCTCAACGGGGACATCAGAGGGTATAATATTGGATGTAAAAAGGGCCCCTCTGGCAGCAGAACGAAAATAATCTTTTGCTGAAATGTTTGAGCCGATCAATTCCCGCCTTGACGCGATTCTTACAATACCATCGCAATCAGCAATAAATACTTCTTTAGAACCATATTCCTTCCATAAGTAATCAAAGTATTGAAACGTGTTCAGATTATTTACTAATTCTGTATATTCAGTATTTCCAGAAATTGACTGCATGGCAAGGAGTACAAAGGGATTATTGGCAATAAACTGTACATCGGCCGTACGCTCTTCCATCCATTTTGTAATCAACTCTGCCTGTTTCCTTACAGCACCTTCCAGGTTCCTGTTAATCTCTTCTTTTAAGGTTTGAAAGGTGATTGGATAAACAACCAATCGCATAACCAGAAGTGGCACGAATGTCAGTATCAGGAAGAATATGCTGAGTTTGTTTTTTGTGGGTTTAAACAATATTTTGCTCCCCAATATTTTTACCGGAGTTTTTATATCACCGCAAAGGCGCAAAGAACGCAGGAAAAATGGTTGGTTCAATCTTGCAGATTGAACCATTCGTTTAGCATGTGTCTGTACGTTTTGGTTTACTCCAGGCGTATGAAACATGCTAAACATTTCGGTTCAATCGTGAACGATTGAACCAACTCTGAGAGATTGTTAACAACCCAATTACGCATGTTCCCAAACTCTGTTTGAGAACACGATGTCAAATGGAACCCCGTTTCGTGTTTACCCATCGAAACTCTAAACTCGAAACTTTAAAAACGCCGACCACAAGGGACCGGCGCTACTGCGAAAAGAAAATTCGAAATTCGAAACAAATTCAAAAATACAAAACCTCAATGACAAAAACCTCATTTTGAATGAACTTTATCATTTCAAGTCTTCCTTTGCGTTCTTTGCGCCTTTGCGGTGATTTTCGTTTTTTATTTCTTCGGTACCTTTTCCCAATCAGCCAGGAATCGCTTAATTCCGTCATCCGTAAGCGGGTGTTGAACAAGCAGGTCAAATACATTGAAAGGAATTGTAGCAACATCGGCCCCAATTAATGCTGCATCACGTACATGGATAGGGTTACGAATACTGGCAACAATTATCTGTGTTTGAAAACCGTAATTATCATATATCGTTCTAATCTCCTGAATGAGGTCCATACCTACCTGCCCTTTATCGTCCAACCTTCCGACGAACGGGCTTACATAAGTGCCACCGGCCTTTGCTGCGAGAAGCGCCTGGTTCGAAGAAAAACACAAAGTCACATTAGTTTTAATATCCTCTTCAGCCAATTTCCTTACCACCTTTAAGCCATTTTTTATTAAAGGAATTTTCACCACTATATTATCAGCAATTTTTGCCAGTTCCCTTGCCTCCCTAAGCATTTCATCTGTATCTAAACTTATCACCTCAGCACTAACTGGTCCTTCCACAATGGAACAGATCTCTTCGATCGTTTCACGCAAAGACCTGCCCGTCTTTGCAATCAGGGATGGATTTGTTGTTACCCCATCCAGAATACCTAAACTATACGCCTCCCTAATTTCCTTTACATCCGCAGTATCAATAAAAAATTGCATTTTATTTCCTTTCCTCTATTGACAATCAGTCATAAATAAACAATATATTTTTCAAGACCTATCAAACACATAATTTATAAACCAGTAACTCAAGCAGTAACTGTGGGCTGAACGAGCTCGTCTTGCTCTTTACATCCACCTCTAATAAGAGTGCATACTTTTTCGTGAGATCTTCTTCCGTATAAAGTTTGACCTGTTCAAAAAATCGTTTTGCGAAAAACTGGATGATTTGTAATTCAGATACAACTTTTGGCTCATCCCCCCCGCCGTTTAATATCTGCTTAGCCCTCCACAACCGCTTCACTTGCCAGGCCAACAAACTAATAATTCTTACTGAATCTTCACCATGTGTCAACATCTGATTCAGAATTTTTAAGGCCAATGTTACATTCTTTTGTGCAACGGCATCGGTTAACTCAAATACCGTACGGTCTCTGTCAACACCTACAAGGGCATCTATATCCTTTTCATCAATGGATGCCCTGTCACCCAAATAAATTGATAGTTTCTCAATATGTTTATCCAGGATTGCAAGATTATTACCAACATCTTCAACCAACTTTTGAGCTGCCCTGGTGGAAATATTTTTTTTATAATACCTTGCACGTGTATGCAGCCAGCCAGGCAGAATTACTGAATCTTCACCATGTGTCAACATCTGATTCAGAATTTTTAAGGCCAATGTTACATTCTTTTGTGCAACGGCATCGGTTAACTCAAATACCGTACGGTCTCTGTCAACACCTACAAGGGCATCTATATCCTTTTCATCAATGGATGCCCTGTCACCCAAATAAATTGATAGTTTCTCAATATGTTTATCCAGGATTGCAAGATTATTACCAACATCTTCAACCAACTTTTGAGCTGCCCTGGTGGAAATATTTTTTTTATAATACCTTGCACGTGTATGCAGCCAGCCAGGCAGAAGGTGATCTTTTAATTTCTTACATTCGACCGAAACCCCGACCTTATCGACAAAAATTGCAAGTTTCGTTCTTTTATCCCATTTTTTACATATAAGGACAAGATTTGCATGAGTTGCAGGTGTTTCAAGATATCTTTCAAGGGTTTGTCTATTCTTTTCAACGAAATCATCTGCTTCTTCAACAATTACCACTTTATTTTTGCCGGCAAAAAACGGTAATGTCCTCAGCTCATCAAATATTACACCCCCCGGAATTTCATTTCCCTTCAATTCAACAAGGGACAGACTGGGGTCGGTATCCTTCAGCAAATGCAACTTTACCGTTGAGAGCGCCTCACGGATAAAAAACTCTTCATCACCAGAAAATACATAGATTGGAGAAACTTTGTTTTTCTCAGTTAGATCCTTGAGACCGTTAATATCCATTATTTTAACCTCTGAGCAATTCCAGCAACCATAAAATAAACCTCATCTGCCTCATCAGCAAGGATTTGATTTGCATTGCCTGCAATATCACGAAATACACGTGATACAATATTATCAGGCACGATACCAAGCCCGACTTCGTTAGATACCAGTATGACATCCGACTTTGATTTCCGGCACGCATGGCTAAGTTTTTTAATCTCATTAAGAATCTGTGCCTGTTTAAGTTTTGTATTCTCCAGTGGTGTATCAGAATAACCTGTTGGATTTGTTACATCGTTACAGAAAAGCATATTAGTAATATACAATGTTATACAGTCAATAAAGATAAGATCAGCTACAAGATCTGATACAATTTTATCCAGGCAATAAGGGGATTCGATAGTCTTCCAATGATATGGACGCCGGGCCTGATGCAGCTTAATCCGTTCCCGCATCTCATCATCTTTCACTTCAGCAGTAGCTACATAGGCTACATCTTTATATTTTTTAGCAAGTCCCTCTGCAAAGGCAGATTTACCGCTTCTTGCACCGCCAAGGATAAATGTTATTTTTGCCATGATTATAAACGTTAATTTATTAGATAAGACCTGACTCGAACTGGCTGGAAAAGTTAAAATCCGAAGCACGAAATACGAAATTCGAAACAAATTCGAAAATACAAAATCTCAATGACAAAAACCCAGTTTCGAACATTTGAAAATTGAGGTTTTGGATTTGTTTCGTATTTCGATATTCGGATTTTTTCCGGGTATTCCTACTAAATACATAAAAGACTCAAGAGAAATACGACCTCAATTATTTCACTGGTGGCCCCCAGAGTATCTCCCGTCATACCGCCAATTTTCCTTTTAATATACCAGGTCCAGAATAATGTGAAAATAATAATTAATACAAATAATACAATTCCCTTCATATGGTAAAAAAACCAAAACAAAAAAACCGGGAAAACAGATGAATAAATCACATGCTTTACTGTAGTACCTTCCAGGATAAAGCTTCCTGTACCTGACTCACTCCTGGCATACAAGGATAATCCGGCAGTACAAACCTGAGCCCATCTTCCTGCAACAGGCATTACTATCAGAGCAGAGGACTTGTTTACTATCATATTCACCGTACTCATTATCTCTTTATTACCAAATGTATGACCAATAAGCGTTACAGGAATTTCTGATAAAATGAAGAAGAAGATATAACTTGCACCCACACTGAAAGGTGAGACATTAACTGCATAAATATTTCCAATACTATGCAGGCCCAGATATTTGAGCCCAAGCAGACAAATTAGCCCAACAGCCCCAAAGCTGCCTATGCGACTATCTCTCATGATTTCCAGGCGCTTTTCTTTACTCCAGCCGCCCCAGATACCATCACAGGTATCGGCAAATCCATCAAGGTGCATTGCCCTTGTAATAATGATATATGTAATAATAACTAAAGCATCAAGGATTAGAGGGGGAAATAAGAGATTAAAGATCAAATATGTTATAGATGCAACAATACCTATACATAAACCAACCACTGGAAACCAGAAGACGACACTGCCAGAACTGACTGGTTTTATTCTACTATCCCTATCGATTGGAACAATCGTCAGGAATTTAAGCGCCCATATGAAATTGTTCATATTTTTTACCTAACCCGAACGAGTTGAAAGAAGAATGCAGGGCTAGGCTTTAGCCTTGCGTTTGTGCAAGGAGGCAAACCTAAAGGTTTACCCTACATGCCACTGGCAAAAATATTTTTCTAAAGATATTATTACCTCACACTCCATATTTCAATATGGGGAAAAGAATACCACCGAATGGATAGATAAAGCAAGAAATTTTTGGGCAGGGCCTGTGAAGGAAGGAAAAGGGCAAGCGGTACTCATGGATACTATAGTTCCAGCTTTACGATAATTCTTTTTTGTGATAAACTTGATATAGATCGGGTCCTAAAGAGGAAAATTAACCAGGGACTGATACATGAATGAAGAGGATAAGATAAAAAAAACCAGGTCGATAGATACATTAAATAAAGATCATAGCGATCCACGTATATACCTTGCTGCAGAACGAACACTCCTTGCCTGGATAAGGACAGGACTTGCAATGATGGGATTTGGTTTTGTTGTAGCACGGTTTGGTTTTTTCTTACGTGAAATTGCTGGAATACGGTATTCCGGACCATCACAATCTTATGAGATATCACTATGGATTGGAACGGGGCTCATCATCCTTGGTATCGTTGTTAATACCCTGGCTGCATTACAGCACAGGCATTTTATCAGGTCGCCTTATGATAAGAAATCCCTTCAACATTTTCATCCGTTTTTTGGAATCACTATCGCTTTAATATTGGCAGTAATTGGTATTATAATGGCGTTCTACCTGTTAACTATGTAAATTAAACCTTAATCCTGATATTGTAAACAACTATGTATTCTATTTTTTACGGGATTTTTTCCTTTCTTTTATGCTTCTTTTGGTTTGTTCCGCTTTATCCAGGATCCATACCAATGGATAAGGTACAATCTATTATTAAAAACAGCACATTCACAAGGATCCAAGAACCTCTTGCAGTACGCACTGACCGGGAAACCCTTGAATACTTTATGGGACACGTGGAAGAATTGACAAGGCATGGTAAAGATTTTAAAAGAAAGGAGTTAATCCTTGAAGTTAAAGGGAATGGTAAATATGGTATACAGATGCCATCAAAGCATATTACAGGTAGTTTTGAGTTAGTTGAACGACAACCACATAAGGTTACCTATATTGGATACGGCAATGCCTCTGCCTTTTTTAACTTCTCGGGTGCTATTGTATTGGAGGTTAGCCATACAACACAAAAAGATGAAAGAGGGTATTACGAGGATGTAAGGACATCGACCCATATAAAGTTCGATAACGTATTCTTCGCTATCCTTGCCAAAGCAGCTAGTCCTATCCTGGTTCCCAAGCTGGATAAACTCATCACCAGGTTTTCACAAAAGACAAAAAATGTTGTAGAAGCGGCTTATGCTGATAAGAGGAATGTACCGTAAATATGCGATTAACACCTCAGTATCGACAAAATTTTGTCGATATGCCGAAGCGTCTAAATTCGAAATCCGAGTATCGAAATTCGAAACAAATCCTAAACTCTAATGTTTGAATGACCAAAACATACAGGAACCACAGATTTCACAGATGGCACAGATATAAAATAGAAAATACGAAATCCGAAACAAATTCGAAAATACAAAATCTCAATGACAAAAAGGATTTTCTATCTGTGAAATCTGTGTAATCTGTGGTTTCAATTTTTTATTTGAATTTTTGTCATTTGGATTTGTTTCGGATTTCGTACTTCGTATTTTGTATTTTCTTATTATAAATACCCCAATCTTTTTAATCGTTCCTTAATCTTTTCCTCTTCCTCCGAAGAATACACATTCTGAGGCGATTCATTGGGATTAAGATAACCTGAATCTATTAAATTTTTTACTATCTTGTTAACTGCCTCTTCTCCGGTCTCCTTATCAGTCTCAATGATAATCTCAGGATTTAGCGGTTCTTCGTAAGAATTATGGATTCCCTTATAACCTTGAGCTTCTACCCCGGCTATCTTCTTATTGTGTTCTGTCACATCCCGATCAACACGCGTTTCTTTAGAACATTTTAAATGGACTTCTATAAAACTACCAATTTCTTTACGGGCCTTATCTCTGGTATCACGGTAAGGAGATATTACATCGGAAATAACTACAACTCCATTTCTTGCCAATAACTTACAGACAAATATAATCCGGTTAATGGTAGTATCATGGTCTTGTCTACTAAAGTTTAAATCCTGGGAAAGATGAGTTTTTACTATATCATCATCAACTATCTCCACATTTCTGCACCATTCTCTCAGTTTCTTTTCTAAAAGATGAGCTATAGTAGTCTTCCCAACTCCCGGCAATCCGGTAAACCAAATTGTAAGACCTTTATTCATTTCCATATCTCCCTGATACGGTCACATCTGACCTCAATCTATAGTATCCAAAGGATGAAACTGAACACATCCTCAACTTACAAAAGACTACTGCTCTGGTCATTGCGAGGGTCTTTTCCGAAGCAATCTCAAAGCGGGAATTTGGATTTCGGATTTTAGATGTCGGATTTCGGATTTTACACATTGGTTTTTCATTCCGCAATCCGCAATCCCAAATCTGCAATTGGATACTTGTGGAGCTTGTTCCGGGCGTATCAGCAAGGAATCTCCTTGTTTGCTTCAGCTTCCGCCTCGCAACCGCTTCACTCCTCGCAATGACATTTTTAAGAATTCCGTACGTTCCATACACCTGCATTCAACCAAAGACTCAACTTTAGTCATATTCTGTTCTGTTTCATCTGTTGGATGCTATAGAACGTGAACGGGCCGATATACTACACATAATTATTATTGAATAACATTTCCTTCCATATTTTCAGGTACTTTAACACCCATATAGCTTAATATAGTGGGAGCAATATCATAGAGTGTCACACCTTTGCGTCTTATTCCATGCTGATCTTTACTGTTTTGCATGATAAAAATACCATACTGTGAGTGATTTGCATCATCTGGCCCCGTATCATTTTCATTAGCCCATATCGTCCTATTTCCAACACTGCCAATAGATCTCCAAAAGAGATCGCCGTAGTACACTATCAAATCGGGAGGTATACCGTTGCATTCCGAATAGATCTCTTCAGGTTTATAGGCCTTTGTACAAATATTATTACCATTCTCATCTCTCAAATCTTCCAGCTTTTTTATCAGTTCATTTCTAAAGTGCTCATAGTGCTGTTTTGCAATGACACCCTTTGGTTCACGGCCCTTCACATTCATAAATAGCCGCCCGTAATAACCACCCTCCCCCCAAACCATCGTATTCTCCCAGTCAACAATAAGTTTGTTAAATGGTGTGACCTCTGATGGGTATTGTACTAACTTCAGATATCCATTTTGAATAAGCCATTCATTAATGCAAATGCCCCCGACCATTTTTTTTGATCCGTGATCTGATACAATGAAGACCATAGTATCTTCACTTAAAAGTGTGAGTGTTTCACAAATTTCTTTATCGAGATATTTATAGTAGTCGAGGATAGCTTCTTTATATTTTGAACCCGGCGTATATTTTGGATGTCCCTCGTCAAAATATTTCCAAAAGGCATGATGCATCCTATCAGGGCCCATTTCTAC
>CAZPUD010000153.1:0-3660 GCA_964589115.1 uncultured candidatus Brocadiaceae bacterium
CCACCATGCCTTTTCAAGAGAGACTCTATCTTTCTGCTACCGTCTTCATCCTGAGTTACATATACCAATGTGCACCGGCATCCTTTGTGGCTTTTACAATTTATATGAGGCGGCTTTATGCTGTGGAGCATTTTATGGCTAGGCAAAAGGTGTTTCCCGTCTAATGCTGTACATACATCACAAGTATTATGGTCTTTAGTTGCCGAGTAGTAAACGTACGCAATTTCTTTAACCTGCGTACTGACTACATCGGTCTTTTTATTTTTATATGTTTGTACACCTTCCCTCGCCGCCCTGCTTTTTAAACTATTTTTAATGTAATAGTAAATTATAAATGCAATTATAAGAAGTACGAGAAAACGTGTCATTGATTATGCTGGACCTTCGGCTTTCTTATCATAAACAAAAACAATCCTCCAACAACCAAAATTCCTTGCGTCAATATAATGCTTTTAATCCATATGGCAAAACATCTCGACAGTAACTCAACTCCACGTGCCTGCTCAACCGCACTGGACACACGAATAAAGGCATAGATGGAGATAAGTGAAATAAGTGCCGCCATTGCTATTATGATAAATGTTCTCAGTTTTTGTTTCATAGCTTTTTATCTTTCAATCTTTACGTTTATCAAATGTAACGATTACACTTTCGGATTCTTTCTGTCCATTAACTGTTTCTACAGTATTTTCTTTTTGCTTGTTTAAATTTGCATTCATAGCCCTTTTATATTCTGCAGCTGCTTCGTCTATCATACCCTTTTTCTCAAAGGCATGCGCCAAATTGTAATGCGCATCTAAATTCTTAGGATTAGTTTCCACAGTTTTTTTGAATTCGTTTATAGCATCATCTATCATATCTTTCTTTAAATATGCAAGCCCTAAATTAAAATGAACATTTGAAAAATTCGGGCTTAATTCTAAAAACTTTTTCCATGTAGAAATCGCCTCGTCATACAGACCTTTTTGCAGATAAATAGTACCAAGTTTGTTGTACACCTCCGGAAAATTAGGATTGGATACTATTACCCTGTTATACAGAATTATGGATTTATCCTGCATACTCTTCTCAGCGTAAACCTCTCCGAGTCTATACAATGCACGGGTATTGTTTGGATTAGTCTTTAGGACAATTTCAAATTCTGATATTGCTTCATCACAGAGTCTTTTCTCAAAATATGCTTCACCGAGATTTAATCGTATCAGAACACTTGAAGGATCTTTAGTAAGGATTCCTTTATATACAAGAATAGCCTCATCCAGCATTCCTTTCATGACATAGGCGTGCCCAAGGTAGCAGGATGCCATCATATCATAAGGATCTTCATTAAGGACCTTTTTGAACGATGCTATAGCTTCATCAAAAAAGCCCTTTGTATACAGCTTGTATCCGGTGAGACTTCCCGGAGCAATTCCTTTATTTACAGTTTGATATTCCTTTATCTTCTCATATATTTTCTTTTCTTCTTTAGCTATCTCCAGATTTCTTAGTGCTTCCATGTCTTTAGAATTTATTCTCAGCGCCAGATTATGTTCTGCTATGGCCTCATCAAACATACTTTTATTCCTATATGCGAATCCCAGGTTATCATGCGCTTTAGAATAGTCTGGATTGATTTTAATTGCTAATTTAAATTCTGCTATTGCATCATCAAACTTTTTCTGCCTGCAGTAGGCAACGCCTAAATTATTACGTGCCTCGGCAAAATCAGGTTTTACAATAAGCGCCCTTTTGAATTGTATAACCGCCTCATCGATCATATCTTTATTAACATATTTTGCGCCAAGGTTGTTATATTGCATTGCAAGTTGGTATCGGTCGGCTTCACTATTATTTAAGGCACGCTTTTTATTATAACTGCACCCCAAAAAGCTTAATATAAGAAAGATGCATATCAATACTTTTTTCATTTCCACATGATTCCCTTAAAAACTTTATAAATGGTTTATCTTTACAAGATCATACAATAAAATTATGAAGTTGACTATTAAGGGGAAGAAATCTGCACCCTATCTCATATAACCCCATGAATTCTTTTACACGAATTACCTCTACAAAGGTCTTTTTATGCAAACTATCATATGCTGCCGAGACAGCAAAGTTCTCAGCCTCTTGTATTTTATTTGGAAAAACAACCAAAACATCACCTGTTTTTATCTTCTTATTTGTTTTTAGACGTAATCCGCCTTTTGAGATATCAACAACTATCCCTAAAGAGGGAGGCCTTTCCAGATCACTCGTTTTTTTAAATTTACAGGTAAAAATTCCGTAGAATCGTTCCTGTCTTAATGGATTGTGTAAGTTGTTTACCATATCATTTGTTTCTCTCTTTGATTCTGTGCCAAATACCTGTAACCTTGCGATCAGATTATCAATATAATCCTTCGCCTCAAGAAGCTCATTGAGAGACAGGTTATCTAACATTTTCAATACTTCTTCTTTGGAAGACATATTCTAACTTTTTTAGAATATTCGTATTACATTAAATTTACAGTCACTTTATTTTCACAATATTATTACAAATCAAAGTTAAAAAGACAACTCTTTTATTTGTTTGCATCTGTTTATCCCTTTTATGCCTGAAGCAAATTAAGTACCTCTTTCTGTAACTTATTTGTTACATGTATGGTGTATTCCCGATCTCTCCGTGACCTGTCGAAAGATAAAGGTTTTCCAAAGGATATTCTGATATACCTTTTTTCCGGATGAGAAAGCCACCCTCGTTTTGGCATAAATTGATTACTACCGCAAATAGCCATAGGCACAACCCTTCTTCCTGATCTTAAGACAATCAGTGAAATACCTCTTTTGAATGTGCCCAACCGGCCATCATCACTTCTTGTTCCTTCTGGAAATATCACCAGTGATTTTTTTTTCGCAGTTAAGTTATTAATAGCCTCCAAAAGAGAGGCATAGGCCTTTCTATCTTCACCCCTCTGGATGGGAATATGGCCTGATGCCGTCATATACGACCCTAAAACTGGAACACGAAAGATCGTATCTTTTGATATAAAACTAAAGTTTTTAGGTATACAGGCGAGGGAGAGTTTGATATCCATCATACTTTGATGATTTGAGATAAAAATAACCGGCTCATCTTGAGGTATATTTTCCACACCTCTCATTTCTATTCTCATCCCCATAAGAGTAAATGCAATACGGCTAAAAAATCTTTCTACGGTATTAAATATGCATTCTTTATCCTTTGTATCCATGCTTAAGATTACTGCCATAAATGTAGAAAAAATCCAGAGTAAAATAAACAATGTCCATGAATACAAGGTAAATATTACTTGATACAGTTTATACATAGTGCTAAACCTCGCTGCGCTAATAGAATGAGATTTTAAATTACCGCTTTTTAACAGGAAAATTTTCATTGACAAATATGTACTTAAGGCATAACCTTAAACGTAATTACGGAGGTAATATTATGTCCTCAAAAATATTAAGGTTTATAAGGGAAATACTTTTTAAATCAACTCTGGCTTTGAGAGATTTTATAGACTTTATTATCCTTCTAAACTTCAGAGATAACAAGATAAAAAATAACCAAAGTATTATAAACTCATCTTTACGCACAGCCGGCAAGGGCGTTATTGTAAACAGGTTCTACGGCGGAATGGCCTTGTTACTTTCCGCAAGCATATTTTTATTCAT
>CAZPUD010000153.1:3760-6537 GCA_964589115.1 uncultured candidatus Brocadiaceae bacterium
TTTCTTAAATTAAGCAATATAACCCTGATTATCTCTGTACTTATTCTTGGTATTATTTGTATATTTAACCGCTCATACTCTCATAAAAACATACCGCTCTTCTTTAGTTACCTCGTTCAAAAAAAGGGAATTGATGAAAACGGAATAACTGCCCACTCAGGTCCTGTTATCGGAGACATTACGGTGCAGTACCGATATCCCCTATACTCTGGACTACAACCAAAAACTATATACAATTCCAGCGGAGATATCAAGGCATTAAAAGGTAGTGAGATACAGATCAGCGCAATAAGCGACCGGCCGTTACTATCTGCCCGGCTCATATTCAACGATACAACGAAAATTCCCCTTACTATAGAAAATGAGAAGATAATGAAGGGTGTATTACTGCTGCTTGAAAGCGGGACGTATATCTTTGAAACCACCGATTCCAGGGGAAGGACTTTTAAGGATATGATCCTTCATAAAGTCCAAATGGACCCGGATGAGTTTCCCGTAGTAACCATAAATGTACCCGCAAAAGATCTCACCGTTAATGAAAAAGATACTGTAGAACTTAAATATACAGTAAAAGATGATTTTGGTTTAGATGGAATTTTGCTTGTGTTTGAGCAGGAAAATGAAAGAAAGACCAAAACGCTCGCAAGCTTTAGTAAAAAACAGACCCAATACAGCGGGGCTTATTTATGGTCATTAAGCGAATTGGCTTTACAGCCAGACGATAAAATCCCATACCATATAGAAGTAAAAGACAATGATACAATATCAGGCCCTAAGGTCAGTAGATCAAAAGTATACTATTTAGAGATATACAGCTCGAGAAAAAAGCACCAGGAACTCGTTCAACTGCAAGAGGCGCTTCTACAAGAAACACTCCGCATGCTGTCTGATGATTTAATAAATAGAATTGATGATGAAAAATGTACATCCAGGGATTATTTGATCATGACGCAGGATGGTATCCAGGAGCGTGTAGAGAAGATAAACGATCTCTTTAATGAGATTTTGACCGGCATGCAGGAGGATACTTTGGCAAATTATAGTATTTATCATTCTCTTGAAAACCTGAAGGATAAATTCAACAGCGTTACTGAGAAAAAATGGGCAAATATTCTCCTGTCAGTTCGGGATGTAACAGAAAACTATATACCAATCGCCGTATTGAGCGAATTACAAAAAACACAGGATGAAGAAGTAATTGAAGTGGAAAATATTATCCTCTTTTTAAATGATCTCATCCAGAAACAAAAGATGGACGACGCTCTTGATACCGGAAAAAGTTTAATCCAATCCCAGAATAATATTGAGAAATTACTCGATAAGCTCCGTGAGGGAGAAGATGCAAAACTCAATGAGAAGGTGCTCTCAGAGTTGAGACGTATTGAAGATGCTATCCAGCAGATGATGGAAAAACTCATGGAAATGGCACAGGGAGAGCATATGGATGAATTTTTAAATGCAGATGCCCTGAAAAAGATTGAACAGAATGATCTTATGAAAGAGTTAGATACCATGAGAGATGCAATTAGCAAGGGAGATTTAAATACTGCTTTACAAGCAGCACAAAGAATGTTTTCTGCCCTCCAGGAAATGATGGATCAAATGAAATCCTCTGCACAAAACTTTGCAGATTCGTCCTTTGCCGACATGCTAAAAGATACAGACCAATTGTTAAGCAAAATATCCGACTTGGAGAGTAAAGAAAGGGATCTGACGGAAGATACAGAAAAGCTGAAAAAAGATATTCAGAAACGTACTTCGGAGTCAGTAAACCAAACTTTAAAATCGTTTTTTGAAACACAGGAAAAACGGCTGGAAATGATAAAAAATGACCTTGCCGGGACAAAGGAAATTCTTTCTAAAAACGAATTATTACAAGAATACCTCCAGGTAAACCGCGACTTAAAACGTATGGCAGAGGAAAGAGACGCTATGGCAAGCCGGCTGGGAGAATACTTTGGCAGTGACGAAGAGGTGGAACTATTTCAAAGTGAATCCCATAAATTATCAGAACTGTTCGGGAGAAATGCTGAACTGAACCGGGAAATCAATAAAGATGCAATGCAGAGAAATCTTCTTAACCTGTCAAGGGAACTGCCTCAGAGAGAAGAAACCCTCTCCCATTTAGGAGAAATGCTGAAGGGGTGGGATGTCAAGGAATCATTGGATTTAGCAAAAGAAATGTCGGAGAATTTGAATCAATGGAACAGCCGCATGCAGAATACATTAGAACAAAAAGAAGCTGGAAATGAGATAGTACCTAGAAAGGACCTCGAAGTGGCAGAGAAGATACAGGATGCCACTAATTTAAATCAACAAATTGCTAAGGACCTGGAATCTATGATGCAGTCCCTTCAGGAGCAGCAGCTTGCCAGTATGACGGAAGAAGAACAAGGGACTTTACAAAAATATGCTCAAAAACAGAAGGAGCTTCAGGAAGAATCCGAAAACCTTATGGAAATGACAGATAAACTCTCTAAGCAAAATCCATTTATGGATGAGGCGGCAGACCAGCAGCTTGATATGGCATCGAAATCGATGGGAAAAGCGAAAGAGAAATTAGAGAGCTATGATGCACAGGGAGCTGTAATTGATGAAAGGGAGTCGTTATACCGCCTTGCCGAAGCAAAAAAAGGCATGGAAATGGCAAAAGAACGTATCGCTAAGGGGATGATGGGCAGCGGATTGCCTATGCCAATGCAGAGACCTTTCCGTGGCAGAATGGATGAAGGACAATTCGGTGCTTCTACAGAAAAAGTTGAAATACCTTCGGAAGA
>CAZPUD010000153.1:6637-9465 GCA_964589115.1 uncultured candidatus Brocadiaceae bacterium
GAGAAATTCTTTGATGTTATTGGCGAAATAACCTACGGAGAAGAATGTCTGAATACCTGGCAAATCAAAGAGGCATCACTGGTTGCCGATAAATTACTATCAACTTCCAGGCATAATCCCTATGTATCTTTTTTCATCGGTGAAGTACGCTTCTATGAAGGGAAATACAAAGAATCGTTATCTTTCTTAGAAGAGGCAATGAAAGAGCCTGATATTGCACAACGAGGCCGGAGTTTTTACGATTTCGTAAATAAAATCTATCAGACTACAGGTAAGTTTAAAGAAGTAAAGACTGAGCATTTTTTATTCCGTTACATGGAAGAAAAGGACGCTATCTTAGTCGATTACGCCTTAGATACACTTGAAAAGGCTTATCATGCCATTGGAAATGATCTGAATTACTTCCCAACAGAACCTATCATTGTTGAAGTATTTCCTGATGCAGAAAGCTTTTGTACGGTCTCAACACTCTCAAAAGAAGAGATAGAAACCTCCGGTACCATAGCGATCTGTTTATTTAATCGCGTAATTATCACAAGCCCGCGTCTCCAGCCTAGGGGATATCAGTGGCTTGATACGCTTACCCATGAATATGTGCATTATGTAATAATGAAAAAGACTTATAACCGGGTACCTATCTGGCTTCATGAGGGTATTGCCAAGTATGAAGAAAAACGCTGGCTTGAAAATACACCACCCACACTACCACTTTCTCTGGAAAGTCTGCTTGCAGAAGCGGTAGAAAAAGACTATTTTATTACATTTGAACAGATGCATCCCTCTCTTGCAAAACTAAAAAAGAAAGAAGATACGGCCCTTGCCTTTGCTGAAGTATTTACAGTAATTGATTATCTCTATAATCAGGGTGGTTATCCTTTCCTTACATCCATTCTGGATAGCATTAAAAACGGGAAGACAACAGAAGAGTCCGTATCGTCAGTAACAGGAGTTCCATTTGATATATTTGAGAAGAATTGGCTGCAAAATCTTAAACAGAAGGAACTCAGAAGGATACATGGCATTCAAGTGCTTCCTACAAAACTCAAGGAGTCATCAACAGTTGTAAATGATGTAGACAGCGTTGCAGATATAGAGGCAAAAGATGCCAGGAAATACGCAGTTTTGGGAGACCTCCTTCGCAGGGAAGGATTATATAGTGCCGCTATCATTGAATACGAAAAAGCATTTAAAAAGACCGGCACTATATCCCCGCAGATTCAGAACAAATTAGCAACGGCCTATATAATGGATACGCAGTATAATAAGGCCAAAGAGATATTGAAAACGGCCCTTGAATATTATCCGGAATATACCACTACCTACATCTCGCTTGGTGAGCTTTACCAAAGGGAAGGCGAATATGATGCTGCCATAGAGATTCTATCGCGGGCTAACCATATCAACCCTTTTAATCCCATCATTCATAAAAATCTTGCGGAACTCTATGAGAGGCTGGGTAAAAAAGAAGAAGCGGCAGTCGAATTAAAAAGGCTTACATTGGTAGTAAAATAAAAGGGCGAATACAAGATTCGCCCTTACAATAAATTTTCGATTGGTTTTACGGTTTTACGCCAGGTTATGCAATTTTCCTGTATTTTTGCGGTAATAATGGTGTTTCACCGCGTACAACTGCCGGCGTCACCAGGAATGAAGAGTCCCCTTTATTCGAGGGTAAATGATACATCGCATCAAGCATGAAACTCTCAAATATTGATCTTAAGGCCCTTGCACCGGTCTTTCTCTCATGTGCTATTCTGCTGATCTCTGCCAAAGCCTCGTGAGAAAATTCCAATTTCGCATCTTCCATTTCAAAGAATTTTTGATATTGTTTGATAATAGCATTCTTGGGTTCTACCATAACCTTGATTAGATCTTCCTGCGTAAGTGGCATTAAGGGAGCAATGATGGGCAGTCTGCCTACAAATTCCACGATCATTCCGAAATTGATAATGTCATCAACTTCCACTTTACCTAAAATATCACCAAACGATTCATCACCGCTATCGTCATTTCGACTCCGGGCATCAAATCCAATGTTTCTTTTTCCGATCCTTCTCTTGATAATCTCATCTATCCCGGTAAATGTGCCTCCACAAATAAAGAGAATATCCTTAGTATTCATCTGAATGTACTGTTGTTCTGGATGTTTTCTTCCACCCTGCGGAGGAATATTTGCTACAGTACCTTCAAGCATTTTCAATAATGCCTGTTGAACACCTTCACCTGATACATCCCTTGTGATAGAGGGATTAGCACTTTTCCTGGCAATCTTGTCAATTTCATCAATATAAATAATCCCCTGCTGTGCCCGCTGGAGGTTAAAATCTGCATTCCTAAGTAAGGCTAATAATACGTTTTCTACATCCTCTCCCACGTAACCGGCTTCAGTAAGGGTTGTCGCATCTGCAATCGCAAACGGAACATCAAGAATCTTTGCAAGGGTACGCGCTAAAAGGGTCTTGCCAGAACCAGTGGTACCTATAAGTAATATATTACTTTTTTCTACTTCAACGCCTTCATCACTTGATGATGTAATCAGACGCTTATAGTGGTTATAAACCGCAACAGCAAGCGTCTTTTTTGCCTTTTCTTGCCCTATGATATATTCATCTAACGTTGCTCTGATTTGCTCAGGGATGGGTACTTTCCCCAAAGGCTTAACCGGAACATGCTTTTGATCCTTCTTAAGAAGCATGTGACAGGCCTCTACACACTCATTACATATGAAAATATTCGTGTTTCCCTGAATTAAACGGCTCACAGTTTCATAGCTTCTCCCGCAAAAGGAGCAACCCATTTTGTCTCCGTTGGCCTTTTTAGCCATATTA
>CAZPUD010000154.1:0-9453 GCA_964589115.1 uncultured candidatus Brocadiaceae bacterium
ATTAAGAGGATGGAAACCAAAGCCCGATATTGAATTTGATTTTTATCATCGTTATTTGAAAGGGAAAAGGCGCGTAAAACATAATTCATTAGGTTTGCCAACTTCAAAAGAATTCAATCACATAAAAGCCCATAAGAGCTATAGAATCATAATTTTTGGTGATACTGCATTAGTTGGGTGGGAATTATTAGAAAATCAGACTATATGGAATATACTGGAAAAAGCACTTAACAGGAAAATTGATGATAAAAACATTGAAATAATTCCTGCAACTGCAAGAAACTATAGTTTAGGGCAATTTTTTACTTGGTATAAAGAAGTTTTTCATAATTTCGATATTGATTTAATAGTATATCATTTTAATGAAAACAACCCAAGACGTACAATTACATTTCATGAGAGCGGTAAACCTACGTTATTGGTTCAACCTGTTTACAGTTGGTCAAAAGAAAAGGGGCTTTATTTTATCTCTTCACCTGAAGTACTCCATAAAAATGATTTAATATATTTGACTAGGAATGAAAAAATTGTAATTTATCGTGGCCGAAATGATAACTCTCTGCATACAAGATTAAGAGAGCTTTCGCATATATATTGTATAATGGATGATATGAAGCAAGGATCAACTAGGCTAAGAAGGTTTAAAGATCGTGTTGAGCTTAAAAACATTGAAAAAAATAATGTTTGTTCTGAGGAAGAAATGCCATATCAATGGGATGTTTGTAAAAGAATTTTCATTGCTTGGAAAGAATTAGTTTCAAAAAAAAATGTTAAGTTTATCATTATACCCCATTTGCAATATTATCATGCTGGTAACAACTGGTTATTGTCTGGTACGAAACACCCTCTTGGTTTTAATTATGAATCGATTCCAAGTAGAAAATACTTAAAAGAAATTTCTAATATTGCAGGAATTACATTCTTTGATATTTATCAATATGTATACGAGAATAAAATAGATACAAGTAATTTTTATCTGCATCCTCGATATGCAGTATTAAGTCCGGAAGGAGCTGTTTTTCATGCAAAAATATTTGAAAAACTACTTCTCCCTATAATAGATGAGGATTTTCCAAAAAAAACGTTTATGAGTTAAACGCCTTATTATAGTCTCTTTGACAACTGGAAATATATCAATCACATGGAATGTAAAAAGCTTCATAATTTAGCATTTATTGTTGAGAATATTGAAAACCTATTCGAAAATGAGATTCTCAAAGCTTTTGTGATAAAACTGAATAAGGGTTTTTACGTTTTGAATGTCTATGTGAAAAATAAATCATTATTGGATACACTAAGGTTAAAACTATCAGAATTTCTTATCAAAACAAATCCCAATATTTCTACCTATCTTTCATGGAACGTAATAATCTGTAATGATTTGAATTCCGCTCTTCGTGATAATGATGTATATATTACCAATAATGAGAAAGGAATGCAGGATTATATACTTAGGGCATGGAAGCAAGGTAAGGCAGTAATAAATACTAAGGAACATGTTGAGGCTTTTTTAAACGAAGTATTTATTAAAATTGCAACAGACGTTCAAAAAGGAGATAACTGGTATGCAATAATGGAGGGAAATGAATATGTGATAAAAAACCCAAATATGATTGATTTTCTATATGGTTCACGTATCAATCCACGAGCGGTTATTATAAATTCTGATTATGTGTACATAGGAAAAGGCACATTAATTGGTGCTGACTGTCAAATGATATTGCATAATGCAAAACTGCGTATGGGTAATTTTACGCATGTTTCATCACATGTAACGTTTATAGGGTCAAGGCATACCGTGGAACATCCTTCAACTTATTATGTCCCAAGGGGACCGTTTAAATTTTTAGGTGTTGACACAGACAAGGTAGGGGACATCTCGATTGGAAATGATGTGTGGATTGGCGCCAATGTATCTGTAATGCCCGGTGTCAGGATAGCCGATGGTTGCATTGTCGGTACGGCTTCTGTTGTTACAAAAGATGTTACGGAATCCTATGGCATATATGTTGGAAATCCAGCTCGACTGATAAAATATCGTTTTCGAGAGGAAATAAGAGAATTCTTGTTAACGTTGAAATGGTGGAACTGGTCTACCGATAAACTATACAGAAACAGTAAATTTTTCAAAGAAAATATTGCCGGGTTGGCGGTGAAAGAAATTGGACAAATGCTAGTTCCTTAAGAGTATGAAATAATTTATAGGAATATCAAATGTATATATTGGGTGTTCATATGCTTGGGCCTAACACCGGGGCATGCATACTGAAGGATGACAAACTTATTGCTATGGCCGAGGAGGAACGATTTTGCAGAGTGAAAACTGCAACTGACTTTATGCCTGTGAGGACGATAAAATATTGTTTAAATACTGCTGGCATTACTTTGCGGAATGTAGATTGTATTGTTACCGGATGGGATCTTTCATTATATCCAGAGAAATATAAGAATATTGCGATATCAAGATACCCTAAAATGATGAGGAGAGATATAATTCTTACAGAGATTATGTCTATGAAATGTGAGTACGAAAAGGTGCGTGATGAACTGAAGTTTGCGCTGAGAGCAGTCGGTATCTTTGATCCTATTCCTCCTCTTAAATATGTGCCTCACCATTTGAGCCATGCGGCTGCAACATACTATACAAGTAGTTTTAATGATTCACTGATTCTCACAGTGGATGGATCGGGAGAGTACCAGTCAACAGTCTTATGGCGCGCAGAAGGTAGCCAAATAGAAAAAATACAAGAGTGGCTATTGCCGCATTCATTGGGATGGTTCTATGCTGCAATTACTGAGTTTCTTGGGTTTAGGGCGAATTCTGGAGAAGGAAAGGTAATGGGGCTTGCTCCATACGGACAAGAAGATCTGGAACTCAGGGACAAGTTAAGAAAGATAGTAAGCATAACCCCTGACGGTTATGAGATTGATGCAACTTACATCTATTTTGGAAATCATGGGCATCGAGCAAGGTTTACTGACAAACTTATTTCACTGCTTGGAGATCCTCATAATCCAGAAAAGATAGAGTATTCTGAAAAACACAAAAATTTGGCATATGAAGCGCAACGGTTATTAGAAGAAGTTGTTATTCATATTGTAAAGACAGGATTTAAAAAGGTAAAGTCCAGAAACCTTTGTGTTTCCGGAGGAGTAGCTATGAATTGTAAATTGAACGGTGTTCTAGGAGCATTGGAAGAAGTTGATAATATTTATGTTTTCCCAGTGGCAAATGATGCAGGAACAGCACTGGGGGCAGCTTTGTATTACTATTATAAAAACCATGGAGAAAGATTAAGCATAAATAAGGTAACACATGCCTATTGGGGGCCGGAGTACACAAACGATGAAATTGATAGAATTCTGAAAAACTTGAAGCTTAATGCCGAATATTGTGATCTGATAGAAAAGAGAACAGCAGAAGAACTTTGGAAGGGAAAGTTTGTTGGCTGGTTTCAGGGAAGGATGGAGATAGGTGCAAGGGCGTTGGGAAATAGAAGCATTCTGGCAAACCCTACAATCGAAGGGGTTAAGGATAGAATAAATGCTGAAGTAAAGCATAGAGAACCGTTTAGACCGTTTGCACCTACTATTATCGATGAAGAGAAAGAGAAATACACGAAGTCTTCTCGTCCTGAACCTTTTATGATACAAGCCTTTGTTGCGACAGATAAGCTAAAGAGGGAGGCTCCTGCGGTTGTACATATCGATAATACTGTGAGGCCTCAGTTTCTCAGGGAAGAGACAAATCCAAGATATTATCGTTTAATTCGTGAATTTGAAAAACTCTCAGGAGTTCCGGTATTGTTGAACACTTCTTTCAATATCGGGGAAGAACCAATTGTATGCTCACCAGAGGACGCCATAAGATGCTTTTTTGGGACAGGGCTTGACGTGCTAGTATTAGGAAACTACTTTATTAAAAAAGATTAGATGTAAGAGGTAAAACGCGTGAGATAACTATGAGTTTTATGAGACTTTTAAAATGAATGAATTTCTTGGTCATAAAAAAGCCCTAGTCGTAGTTGCTCATCCGGATGACGAAATCATCGGTTGCGGTGGCACAATATCCAAAATTATTTCGTTGGGGAGGGAGGTACATGTCGTTATTCTTGGTGGAACAACGACATCACGACATAAAGAACAAATTGATGAAAACCCTAAGGAAAAAGATGTTTTTATGGTGGAGACTTATAAAGCGTCTGAAGTACTAGGGATTTCTTCTCTCTTGCATACCGATTTTGACGATAATAGATTTGATACCATGGCGCTCTTGGATATTATAAAAGTTATCGAGAGAGCAAAGGACAAGTTTTCTCCGGATCTGGTGATTACTCATGACTACTCTGATCTCAACATAGACCATAGAATTACACACCAGGCAGTATTAACTGCTTTCCGGCCAGAACCTGAATATAATGATATTTGCATAATGACCTTCGAAACTTTATCAAGTACTGAATGGCAGGATCAAGTAATGTATTCTTTTATTCCCAATTGTTATGTAGACATAGCAAAGCATTTTTCCAAAAAAATTGATGCTATAAAATGTTACAGCAGTGAATTAAGAAAATATCCCCATCCTCGTTCTCTTGAGGGAATAGAATATCTTGCAAGAAAAAGGGGTATGGAAGTAGGATTGGAATATGCAGAAGCGTTTCGCATCGTAAGGAAAGTTATTTAAATTATAGATCATGAACTCGTCAAGCGTATTAACTAAGGCCGTGTTGTTATCCCATGGCGGCCTCACCCTGGGATGGGGTCATATGCTAAGATCACTGTCGATGTACAGGTATATGACGTCTTCCGGACGGTGGAAGTCAGTTGAGATGCTGGTTCAAGGAGATCGGAAAGCTGAGGCATTCGTAAAAAAAGAAAAACTCACAAATTATTTCCTGCCATTAGACAGCCCTGTAGAAATGCAATTATCAATTCTTAAAGAATTAGAACCAGATGTATTAATTCTGGATATGTTAAAAATCGAAGATGACATGCTGGAATTATTTAAAAGGTATTGCAAGTTGATTGTTTTATTTAATGACATGGGTTATCAATACCAATATGGAGATATAATAATCTGTCCTCAATATTTACCACGTTACCCGGAAAAGGTATCAAATCAAACTCTTTTACTGGGCAGTAAATACTTTGTTGTAAATAATTCAATTCAGAAATATAAAAACAAAGACAAATGTATTACAAAAAAGGTTGAAAATTTACTGGTATTAATGGGTGGATGTATTAAGCAGGAGATTTTTATCCATGTAATGGAAGTTGTAAAACATCTTTTACATTTTAATATAAAATTTATTTTAGGATATGCTCACAGTATAGACATAACAAGAGTCGGAAATAAGAATTCCCATGTATCTTTTATAAATGGCACAAAGGAGATCGGAGCATTAATGTATGAAGCTGATATTGCGTTGGCTTCTTCCGGGTATGTGAAATATGAGCTTGCTGCTATTGGCGTTCCTTCAATACTGGTGAGTATAGTAGATCATCAGCATTTATTAGGTAAAATATTTGCTGAAAAGTCACGTTCATGTGTTTATCTAGGAGATATTCTGAAATTACCGTATAAAGATATAGTTAGTAATATTATTGAGTTATCAATGAATTATGAAAAGAGAGTAGCCTTTTCTGAAGCGGGTAAAGAACTTATAGATAGTCTTGCAACGCAAAGGATAGAAAATGAGATATTGGAACATTTAAAAGACAGATAAGGAGAAAAACTAATGTATAAACAAGATGCTTCAGAATACACAGTTCCTTCTTTTTTACTTGAAAGATATAACAGAAACTTAAACAAAAGGTTTTTACTTGTGAATACTGTTAGTGTTTCTAATCTGGCACTTTTAAATGCGATATGTTCAAAAGTTATTGAGTCACTTGGTTATGAGATTACCGTCTTAAGTTATAAAGAAGTGAAGGATGTTTTTGATACGTTTGGATATGAAAATATTTTTTTTGAAGATTACCTTGAAAAGGAACCTTTAGAAAAGTATTTAAACGAATCGGTTCACTACGTTCAAGCAGCTACTGATGTCAATGATATTTTAAATTTAAAAATTAATGGAGTAAAAATTGGTAAATATTCCATCAATTTATATTATAGAACATTAGGAAAAACACATATAGGTTTATCTCAAATTTCAACACCTGAAATGACAGACGTACTTGCAAATAAAATTGCTGAGTCATTAAGGATGAAATCAATTGCTGAAAAAATCATTAATGATTTGGCTCCGGACATAATAATGATTAATGAAACGTCATATACCTGCGGCGGTCCAATGCTAGATACATTTCTTAACAATGGTATTCCTGCAATAGTAAAGGAAGTTTCAATAACGAGTGGGCAGGATATTCTTAAAAGATTTGCTGCGCCCGATACCTTTCAGTTTTATTATTCGTTGTCGGATGAGTTATGGGAAAAAGTTTCAAGAGTAAAGTATGAAGGTTGGATTTGGGATGAACTTTATTTGAAATTGCTGAATGCATATAAAAGTTGTGATTGGTATAGCATGGGCGGTGTTCAATTCGGCAAGAGGTTATTTACTAGAAAAGAGATAATCTCTTCTTTGAACCTGGATTCTACAAAGAAAACGGCTATAATTTTTTGTCCTATGTTTTGGGATGCACCATTCTTCGGTTCTGAGCATCTATTTCTGGATAATGAAGAATGGTTTGTAGAAACAATGAAATGCATTTCAAAAAACCCACATCTTAACTGGATAGTTAAGAGCCATCCTACAAATAAATTAGAATCTGACAGAACCAACCACAAATCAATAAGTATTGAACAGCAGCTAATCGAACAATATATTCATGATTTGTCTGATAACATTAAATTCATACCGAGTGATACGAATATAAGTACCTTCAGTCTTTATGGAATAGCTGATTTCTGTGTTGTTGTTCGTAGTACCTGCGGGCTCGAAGCATCAGCGTTTGGTATTCCTACTTTAACTGCGGTAAAATTATCACAATATAATCGTCGAGGATTCACCTGTGATTTCAGTTCGAAAGGAGACTATATTAAATGCCTTTCTTCGATCCTTGATGTACCTCAGATGACTACCGGGTCAATTGAATTAGCTCGTAAGTTTGCTCATGCTTTATTTATTATGCGCCCTATACAATACGATTTATTTGATATGGGTTTTAATCAGGATGAACATGCCTCATTCAGGTTAAAACCGCTTTTTAAGGACAAAAGTGAATTCGAACAATCAATGTTTGTGAAGGAATTTAAGAACTTTATCATTTCACAAAAAGAAGACTATATTAAGCCAAAATATAGAAGGTTAATCGATTATTACTGATATCCGTTGTTCATTTTTAATAAAAATAAGACATTATTGAGAATTATTCGTGTATAAAGGGAAAAACATACTGGTAGCTGGTGGTACAGGCCTGGTTGGATCAAACCTTACAAAAAGGTTATTGGAACTTAATGCAGATGTTTTGGCTACATATTATTTAAAAAAACCAGTTGCTTATGAAAAGCATCACAAAAAATTTGATTTTACAAACTTTGAAGACTGCCTCGAGGCCACAAAAGACATGGAGTATGTTATTATCTGTGCTGCACAGTCATTCGGCGCCAAGATGATGAAAGAAAATCCAACAGGATTTATACTGCCAAATCTGAAAATATATGCTGGTTTACTAGAGGCGTGTAATGTAAATAAGACAGAAAAGGTAATTCTCATAAGTAGTTCTACGGTTTATCAGAATGCTTCATATCCCATTAGTGAAGATGCGCTTGATTTAAATACCCCTCCATTTGAACTCTATTTCGGCATAGGTTGGTTGAATAGATATTTTGAACAGTTAGCGAGTTTTTATTACAAGACCAAGGGGATGAAGATTGGAATCATCAGACCTACTAGTATTTATGGACCTTATGATAAATTTGATGAAGAAAAATCAAATGTATTGCCTGCGATTATAAAAAGAGCATTGAAAAAAGAAGATCCTTTTATTGTTTGGGGAGATGGTTCTGCCATCAGAGATTTCCTATATGTTGAGGATTTTATTGATGATCTCATGGAAATTCTAGACAAGTACTGCATTTGTGATCCAATAAATGTGGGATTTGGAAAAGGTATCGATATAAGAACATCTGTTGAAACTGTTCTTGAAGTGTGTGGCCATAAAGTTGTTCCCCAATATGATAAAACAAAACCTACTGCAGTTCCTTATAGAGTATTGAACTTGGAGAAATATCAATCTGTTTTTGGAAAGAAAAAGAGAACTCCTCTCAGAGAGGGAATCAAAAAAACGGTTGAGTGGTATTTATCCGAGGTTGGTCTCCGTAACAAAAGTGAAAACCAAAAGATATGAAAAAAAAGATACTTGTTTGTGGCGCCACTGGATTTATTGGCAGAAATATTGCCGAAAGGCTTGCAGATAGAGACGATATGGATGTATATGGAACATATCTGAAATCTGTCCCAATGAGTAATCCCAAAATAAATATGTTAGAAGCAGATCTAACAGACAATAAAACTGTTAAAAAAATCGTAAAAGGGATGGATGTGATAATACAGGCGGCGGCAACCACTTCGGGAGCAAAGGATATCGTCTCCAAACCATATTATCATGTTACTGATAATGCAGTAATGAATTCTCTTATCTTCAGGGCGGCTTATGAATATAATATCTCTCACGTAATTTTTTTTAGCTGTACTGTTATGTATCAATCAAGCAGTTGCCCGGTTAGAGAGTGTGATTTTAATGCAAATGAGGAGATGTATCCAAAATATTTTGGGATAGGATGGACAAAAGTATATATTGAAAAGATATGCGAATTTTATTCAAGAATCGGAAATGCCAAATATACCGTAATCAGACACTCAAATATTTACGGTAATTATGATAAATTTGACCTGGAAAGGTCACATATTTTTGGTGCTACCATGACAAAGGTTTTGCAAGCTGAAGATGGTGGAACTATTGCAGTGTGGGGCAATGGCAAAGAAGAAAGGGATCTTCTACATGTATCGGACTTAGTTGACTTTGTCAACATTGCAATGGTTCGACAGAAATCCAAGTATAGACTTTTTAATGTTGGATACGGAAGTGCAATTTCCGTGACCGATTTAGTAAAGAAGATTATTAAACACTCAGGGAAAAAGTTAAAGATTGAATATGACTTATCCAAGCCTACAATTAATACAAAGCTGTGTCTTGATACAAGTTTGGCAAGAGAGATTCTGGGCTGGTCTCCTAAGGTTTCTCTGGACGAGGGGATAAAAATCACCATGGATTGGTATGGAAAGAATATACTACGAAGTGTTCCTGGAGGGATACAACCACTATGAAGATCCTTTTATTGGGTGTAGGAAATGCTCCGGTGCGCTCTGATTCTGCACTTTTTTTTGAAAATTTGATACAAGAACTTCCACAGCATGAGATGATTACATTTGGATATAACGAAGGAGT
>CAZPUD010000155.1:0-9446 GCA_964589115.1 uncultured candidatus Brocadiaceae bacterium
TTTCGATGTAGAGGAAGGAGAGACATTAGTCATTATCGGCGCAAACGGGACGGGAAAATCAACGCTGTTTATGAACCTGATGGGTGTACTGGATGGCGATGGATACATTGAGATCACCGGTCTGATGCTGAATAAGACAAATTTGAAAGAAATAAGGAGAAAGATGGGGATAGTGTTTCAAAATCCGGATGACCAGTTATTCTGCCCTACGGTTATGGACGATGTTTCTTTTGGTCCATTAAACCTGGGGTGGAACAGCAGCGAGGTTGTTTCATCATCGCAGAAGGCACTGGCATTTGTGGGCCTGGAAGGTTACGAGTCACGGACTTCATATCATCTTAGTTTCGGTGAGAAGAAGAGGGTTGCTATTGCCACGGTATTATCAATGAATCCGGAAATTTTATTACTCGATGAGCCCACAAGCGGACTTGACCCAAGAAGTATATCCAAATTTATTAACATACTTTATACCTTAAAATCTCAAGGAAAGACGTTGTTAATTGTAACACACGATATTTTCCTTACCCAGGAGGTTGCGGACCGTGTGCTCGTCTTCAGTGAAGAAAAGAAACCAGTCGCTATTGGCAATTACAAAGATATATTGAGTGATTACGACCTGTTATTAAAAAACAATCTTATTCATCAGCATCGTCACCGTCACGATGAGATAATACATGAACATGAACATAAGCATGGTTATGCCCATGAGCACTAAAAACAATATAGACTTTACCAATGATGTATGTGCAGACGGAATATGTTGTTTTATGAGCATTCCTAAGGGGCAGACCCATCTGGGGGTATGGAAGGCTTTCTTTAAACGGGGAAGTGCATCTTATGGAGTTAAATTACTTTATACAGCTACCTCAGCAAAAGATATTATATATGATCCTTGCCGGTGTTTAGATCTTTCTTTGAAAGAGGTATGTACGCCAGACGGATCCTCAATTCAGGTAGTTTTAAGATGTGGCATACATGGCAAGAGGTGTAGACCTTACACCTGCAGGGCTTTTCCGGATAAGGCCGATAGTTTTATGTATAATATATATGCCCCTTGTATTTATAATGAATATATTGCGCATGAAAATTATGTAAAATTGAAGCATAAGCATGTTTTCCGTTTATTTTATGCTGTTAAGGATGAACGTAAACTGCTGGGGAAAATCTTTCCTGGCTATACTGCCGAAGAGGTTCGTGAAAAGTTGAATCAATGTAGTGGGATAGGAAAGGTTAGTGCAATTTGGAATGAAAAACCATCTGAATATTTTCTTTTAGAAGTACCAAAGACCGATTCTATTTTATACACCTCTTATGTACATCCGAAAATTAAAAGTGTGAAACATGCATACCATCAATGGCAAGACCATATCGAGAGCTGGTTAGAGAAGCATTACGGCTGTAAGTGGCAGGAATATTTAGACCGTGCGATTCGCGAATAAAAACAGAAAATATACGACTATGAATAAAAAAAGTAAGATACTTGCCTGCATTCAAATTTTGACCATACTCTGGATTATTGTGTGTAATGGAAGTATTACGGTAAACAATCCTCAAAAATATGGAGAATTTCCCTGCAAAGGACACGAGTGCGGTTGTAAATCAGAACCTGATTGCAAAAAGCACTGCTGTTGTGGTTTTTATGGGGACGGGCATACAATTCAAGGTAATAACAAGGGAGAAAAAGGGGGCCTCAGCGCCTTTATCAACAGCGTACACTGCAGGTACGGAAATGACCCTCTGACGAAAATAACCATTACTGCTGAATATAAAGGAGAGAAAAAAACAGAACTTATAAAAGAGTCATTCAATAGCTTCTCTTTTTACATCACACCACTATATCCCTCTGATATAATAGCATCTCCTCCGGAAAAACCACCACGTTACTCTGCATAGATTCAACGTATTTAATTTCATTTTCTATTGTAGGGGCGAACCTTGTGTTCGCCCTTGCCTGCACGATTTAAATGTTCATGTTTGTTTTAGACTAGTTCCCAAATTTCATTTGAGAACGCAATGTTTGAGAGACTCTGTTGCGAGGGGTATACACGAAACAGAGTTTCGTTTGACACTGTGTTCCCAAATGGAGTTTAGGAACAAGCGGAAGCAGAAATAGAGTATGGGAACAAGCAGTAGTTGTAGAACGATGCAATTGCTTCGTTCTACATTGAAAAAGTTGCCGAAGGCTTAACTTGATGCTAAGGAAATTCAAAGTTTCAGGGTTGGTTCAATCGTCCACGATTGAACCGAAATGTTTAGCATGTCTCATATGCCTGGAATAAACCAAAACGTACAGGCCTATGCTAAACGAATGGTTCAATCTACAAGATTGAACCAACCGTAGTTGCTGCCAAAGGCAGCCTAGCTTGATCGCATAGGAATTTTCATTTTATTTAAGCGGTTTTCAGGGTGACACGGACAAACCTTATTCCTGTATCGAACAGGTACTTATCCCTGTATGTTTTAAACAGACTCTAACTCTTAAATCCTCTTTAGGAGTGTTGTATTATGCGAGAGATACGTTTCTTCTTCAAATATATATTCTCATTATCTGTGTTCTTTTTTATGTTACCGGTTGACTATATAGTTGCAAACCATGGTCCGGGAACCGGAGGGGGAGCTACTACTATATCAGCTATCACCCCAAAAAGCGGTACGTTTTTACTGGGATTAAGGATGGAATTAACAGAATTCGAGTCCATTTCTAATTCAAAACTTCTTGATAAAGCAATAAAAGCTGGCTCTTTTGATGCCATAGATAGAACTTTTCTTCATACTATCGATGTTGGATACGGAGTAACTGATGATTTAACTCTTGGACTAACTATTGGCTGGTTTGAGGCGATTAACTTCCGTGAATCGGAACTGGAAGAAGATGAAGTTGAGGTATTTAAGGGTAATCCGGACGGGCTGAGCGATCTTTGGTTTTACAGCAAATATCGTTTCTTACGGAGACCACATGGTCATTATGCTATTTTAGGAGGGATTAAATTTCCAACAGGCGTAGACGATAGAAAAAATACTGCAGGTGAAAAGATAGAACCGGTAGAACAACCCGGAAGCGGCTCTTATGATTTTATGGCTGGCTTCGCGTATTCACGCTGGATTACGGAGGATTGGACACTGGATACCAATATCCAGTATATATTTCGTACCGAAGGTGCAAGGGACTTTAAAATAGGAGACCGTATAGACTGGAACCTCGCAATGGCATATCAGGTAATTCAGAAGAATAAATATCCGAATTTTGCACCTGTCTGGGAAATGAATATTAGATATCTTTTCCGGGATGAGCAGGATGGGAAGGAAGAGACAGATAGCGGTGGAACCACTATCTTTATTTCTCCGGGTGTGCGTGCAGGAATTACTTCCAGGTTAAGCGTAGGGGCTTCGATTTCCTTCCCTGTATTTCAAAATTTACTTGGAGAGCAGCAAGAGACTGACTTTAAAGTCACGGCTGCTATTGGTTATAGTTTTTAACAAAGGAGTTATGTATGGTAAATAAAAATATTTTTGTAGTTTTGATATTCCTCTTTATGGCTGTGGGATGTTCAAGTACAGCTACTTCAGTAAAAAAGATACAGCCAAAGGTTGTAGATCCTGTATGCGCATATTTTTCAGATATGGGGTGTATTAATGTTGCTGTGTGTGAAGATACTCCCAGATCAACGTATGAGGAGGTAACATACTATTTTTGCAGTGCAGAGTGTAAAAAAGATTTTGATAAAAATCCATCAAAATATCTCAAGGTTGTAAGTCTTCCACAGGAAGCTACAGATCCGGTTTGTCACACAAAAATTGTAAAGCAGAAGATCCCTGCTACATGCGTATATCAGGATGATACCTATTGCTTTTGTTCTGACCATTGCAGAAATGAGTTCATGTTAAACCCAAATCGTTACAGTAAAAAAGAGTAATGTACATACTTTATCATGAATAAAAGCCGTAAAATATTTTCAACCATTCAAGTTCTGATTATTATATGCCTGATGCTCTGTAATAGGGGAACGTGGATAAACTCTTCCCAAAAAACAAGGGAATCTTTATGCAAAGACCTCCAATGTGGCTGTAAATTAGTGTCTGATTGTAAGAAATATTGCTGTTGTACTTTTACCGGAGAACAAAATACACCTCGTACCAGCAATGGGCAAAAAGATGTTTTTCAGATTTTTATGAGCAGTATAAACTGCAAATATGGTAACGATCCTCTTAACAGCATAACGTTTACTAGTAAATATATTCTGGAAGACCAGGTTCAATTCACAAGAAAAACATTCCTGTGTTTCCTATCCCAGGCAACTTTAATTTATCCGCCTGAAGTGTTTATATTTCCTCCCAAAAAACCACCCAGATATTTCCTATAAACTCCATAATTCTAAATTTTTTTAATAATGAGATGCTCCTTTTGCTCAGGGTGATACCGGTACCGCTACATCTCACGTTGAGGGAATGAAGCCATCAGTCTGTGCTTTTCATTAAAGTCAGATTGAGCGGTCTGGATATCGAAATATTGAACCATTAATTACACATGGAGGACTATATGAAAAACTATCTGATACCTGTTTTAGCATTTTCAATTTTAGCTGCTTCTAATGCTGGACATTACGCCTTTGCTCACGAAACAGTTGATTTTCATGGTACTATTCAAATAACAGGGTTAGGTGAAAAGATAAAAGAAGATGTTGAAGGAGAGGTAGCTGTTTCGCAGTGGGGACACGGAGAAACTCATGGAAATTTTGAGGAGGCATTCTTCAAATTTATGTTCCCATCAGAAAATACAGGATGTGGCAGCCTCCTGGATGAAGGAACTGTAACGGTAAGTGTGTATCGGGAAAATAAATATACTACTAAAAGTAAAAGATTTCCACTAGATTTCAGTGAGGATAGTATGGCAGAGGTTATTGAGAGAATTTTAAATAAGCATGGGGACCTTGTACAGAATGAGTTGGGGCTTGATGAATGCTTTTTAATAACAGATGGTGAAGGGACTACAGAAAGCGGCAAGATTATTAGTTTCGCTAATGCGTACATTGCAAACTGTAAAGCGGTTGTTAAGACGTCGTCTGTTAATATAAGCTTTAAAATAAAGCCTAAGCTGAAAACGTACGATGCAGGCTACCAGAATGTGAAAGAATATAAATTGAAGATTTCTGGTAAGCTGGAGATACCATACGAACATACCCATCATTAAACACAACTGTGTGAGTGACGTCTGTTGAAAATTGATCTGTGATCCGTGATCCGTGTTCCGTGGAACAGATAACGGAAAACGGGAAACGGATAACGGGTCACGGGCATCGGAAAACAGACGACCACCCGAAACATACAAAAAGAGGTTTTAAAATGAGAATTTTAATCATAATTTTTCTTCTTTTCGTTTTTGCTAATAAAGCTGTTTATGCCCATGGCGAGTGCTGCCTTTCAAGGTCACTTGCGGAAGCAGCTATTTCAGGAATAACCCTTGCACCTAAATTTGGGCTTTCCCTCCAGTATGAATATACAAACATGGAAACCATAAGAGATGGCAGCAGCAGGATAGGCCATAATACATTATTGAATAGGATAGCCGCAGAATGGCCGTTAATGCCGTCCGAGACAAAAAGCTTTTCAATCCCTACAAGGATGATTATGCAGAAATATACGCTGCTGGGTATATATTCCGTTACGGAAAAACTCAGGTTTTTAGCCACAGTCCCATATGTTATAAATGATATGGATATGAGGATGCTGGTAAGAGGTACAATGAATAACCACCAACATGCAGCACCATCCGGACGGCAGGTTGGCCTGAGAGCGTTAGCTAACAGTTCAATAGGTAATGACACAATAATGGATATGAAAATGGATACTGTAGAAGGTCTTGGTGATGTAACCCTTATGGGCCTCTATACGCTCTATACCGATAAACCGATTTCTCCAGCAAAAATATTCACTGTAGGACTGGGCGTTAAAACCCCTACAGGGAAAAATGATGAGGAGACAGATTCTGGTACACTTATCCATGCTGCCATGCAGCCGGGAACGGGATCGTGGGATCCATTATTTTTTGCTAACTACATACACTTATTTAATTCGTGGATATTTCAAACAAATTTTTTGTATCAACTGACAACAGAAGGGGACGAGGGATATGAATTTGGCGATAAAGTATCATTGGATTTCGTTACTAAATACAAGATTAACAGTTATCTAATTCCAGGCATTGAGTTGAATGGTTTTTATGCCGGAAAGGATATCGATCATGACGATAGGTTTTCAAGACCGGATGAATCCCTTTTGGATAATACAGACAATACAGGCCTTTTTTCTATTTCTGTTACACCCGCTCTCCAAATAAAGATTCCAAAGACCGGTGTTAGTATTGATTTCAAATTTCAGAAGCCGGTATATCAGCATGTCAGAGGTATTCAGCAGGTGACAGATTGGAGGGCGATAGCTGCTATTGTGTGGGCATTTTGATAAAGTAGTATAGTGAATAGTAGTTAGAAGCTATCCCAAAACCCTTTTTAAGACAATAAGAACACAAGCCATATGAACCAAAGCAATATAAATAGTTACCGATCGCTCATAGCGAACAACCAATCGTCTGAAATTCTGAAGCCAGGCAGTGGTCCTCTCCACTATCCATCGTCTTCTGTATCAGCGCAATTTCCTTCCATCTTGATCTGTTGCTTTTCGATTGTTCTTTCTTGCAGGAATTATAGGCTCAATCCCTCTGTCTTAGTTCAAAGGTTATAGGAAGTGATGGTAACACATATACATGTAAAAAAGACCATAAATCTACTGCAACTGGCTCAACGGACAAACCTATAACAGGGACAAATTGGTCAACATATTGGGAATTAAGGGGTAGTGGTGGTAGTGCCTGGAGTCCTAACAAAGTGTATTTAGACCGGGAAGGAGATGGTAATTATACACGTATGCTGTATAACATAAAATCTACCGGGC
Organism: uncultured candidatus Brocadiaceae bacterium; assembly: GCA_964589115.1. Taxonomy (GTDB): domain Bacteria; phylum Planctomycetota; class Brocadiia; order Brocadiales; family Brocadiaceae; genus JBDIVL01. Next base: position 6,946 of record CAZPUD010000155.1, read on the forward strand.
TTGAGCCTATAACGGCATATGGGTATACTCCCCCTTCCGGAGATTTTTTGAAAACCAATTACGGAATACCTGGATATCCAGACAGCTTTAATGCGGTAAAATTTCGTAACATAGCAAAATTTCTTGGTACTGAATTCCATGATGGTAGAACTATGGAGAAATGGGAAAATGCAGCCGGGTTATGGGATTGGACACAGAACACATGGGTTGAGATATATAGTTATCAGTATTGGTCAGATATAGATTGGAATCGGTCCTGAAATGGGATTATTTACCAACCTTGGATTGAGACAAATCCAGAATCTACGCTGGCTATGACAGATAGGCCGAAATTAGGGTTTGATGACTGTAAGATTATTGTGAACGGAAACCCACCTTACATGCTAACTCCTACAGAGCCTCGTATAAACGGAACATTTACATCATTTACAAATGCCTATCCAAATGATTGGGCGTTAGATTTTGGAACTACAACTCAAAATTACGCATGGATTGTTCATTTCAAGAAATAGGGAGCAGAAAAGACATCAGATACTCAGGGGGGTCTGAAAATTATTAAATGGGAGGCCGATATGATATTAGCCTCCCATTTTTGAATTATGTCTGTGTATCTGCTACTATAGGAATTTTGGGTGGTTTGAGGTATACTTGTTATGCAGGCTTTTTAAAATAGATCTTAAGAAATAATGTCTACAGGAAATAGTTTAGTCTTGTGGTCAACTACGCAGTTAATACGTTTACTCTAATGGTATACTTTATCGGATAAGTGAGATATTTTGTTGGTTATAAGAGGGAGGGAGATAAGGACGTATGAGAAATATAATAGGATATTGTTTGATATTGTCGTGTGCAATTTTGGGTTTAGGTTTAAAATTCTCGGCTGCAACACCATTACCAATAAATACAACAACATGTGAAGCAACAAAAGTAACAGCGAATTCAGCAACGTTAAACGGGAGAATCAGTAACTACAGTGGAGAGCTAGTATCAGTAACATCGTGGTTTAAATATGGAACGGACCGTGATAATTACAGTAGTATATCAACATCTACGATACAAAGCGTAAGTGGTGGAAGTACTACAATAATTGTGAGTACAGAAATAAGCGGATTATCTCCTAACACAACATATTATTATAGGATTGTAGGACAGTCTAACGAATATGGAGAATCTACAGGACGCGAACAATCTTTTACTACATTATCAGAAACATCCATAGTAACAGGTACACCAACACCGTTTTCAACATCAGATTGTAGTAATTGTACAATACAAGGTAGGGTTATAAACGCAATAACCAAAAAGGGTATCAAAAATGTATGGATTAGTGGAACCGGTTCTTATACAGCTATTACTGATGAAGATGGTAATTATAGTTGGTATGACGATGATGAATATCGTCTTCCTGAATTGTGTTGTGGGGGCGCTTATACTCTCACTGCTGAAGCGGATGGTTACGAATCATTAACACAGCTTATCGATATCGATCCTTGTATTTCCAATACACTTGATTTTGAATTACAACCTATATCTACATCTATAACACCATTCCCATCGGTAACACCCACACCAATATCAATAACTTCAATATCTGAATGTGAATTTAGGTCTATAGAGGTTTTACCGAAGAAACTGAAACTCGAGAAAGGACAAAGTAGTGAAGTGACTGTAACACTTGAAGGTGATAATTGTGTACCAGAAGGTGAGATAATAAAGGTAAAAACCGGGAAGTTTGGTAGCAGGCGAATATCGGTTTTACCAGAAAGCCAGGCAACAGATGAAAATGGTCAGGCAAAGTTTATGATTACAGCCAGAAACAGGATTGGAAGTACTAGGGTAACTTTTAAGGTTGATAATTTTAAAAAATCAATAATTGTAAAAGTGAGGAAGTAATTTCATCGGAAATGAGATAAACATAGCGTGGCGTAGCCATAACCAAAAAGATTTTACCGCCAGGTAGCAAGGGGAAATTTCACCCCACGCCTCCCGGCGGGTTCAGGTTTGCAAACCAATGTCATTAAGTTAAGGGTTATTCGATCAAAACAACCCCTAAATCCCCCTTTGTTAAAGGGGACTTTTACGACAGGTAGCTTAACTTAATGACATTGGTTTGCAACCTGAATCCATGAGTTTATACAGATAACGACGCTGTGAGCAATTGAATGCATGATGGGCAATATAAAACATGGGGTTCAAGTTACAAACTTGAACCAGCCCGTGAGTTCCTTAGCTTGATGCATATGGGGCATTGCCCACCAAAAAAAGATAATGTGGATGGGTAAGCAATATTTTGGTGGGCAATACTCACCCTCCCACTGATGAAAGAGGTAATAAGCTGTCAGCAGTCAGCTATCAGCATTTGGGCAGAAGTTGAAGGCTTACCGCTGATAGCTGATTGCTTACCTTATGCAATACTGATTACTTCTAATACCTGACTCATTTGTAAATACAAATTGCTTATAAAATTTTGGGTCTACTAAGTTTTGTGTGGGTAAATTTTG
>CAZPUD010000156.1:0-9440 GCA_964589115.1 uncultured candidatus Brocadiaceae bacterium
TAGAATTTGTGACATATTTAAGATCGTCATTTATATAATCATAATAGCTGATGTGCACTTTTCCTGTTGAGTCTACTGCTATTGAAGTATACTCGCCTACACCCTTGGTACTGTCCACTGTCTCTACTGTCCATGTACCAGATACATTAGTTGCATATTTAAGAATGTCATTTTCAAAATCATAATAGCTAATATGTGCTTTATCCATCGAATCCACTGCTATAGAGGTGTATCCACCGTACCCACTTCCCTCTATTTGCTCTGCTACCCATGTGCCAGAGGCGTTGGTTGCATACTTGATATTGTGTGTCCTATAATCAAGATAACTAATATGTAATTTATCAGTTGAGTCTATTGCCATAGAAAGATAACTTGCATGACCCTCGTCGTCTACCGTCTCTATTATCCACGTACCTGTGGCATTGGTAGCGTGTCTTACATCAGTAGAATCAATATCAGCAGCGAGATAGACTAAATGCACTTTCCCCACTGAGTCTACTGCCAGAGTGGTATGCGCACCTATCACCCCATATTCCTCCACAGTCTCTGTTGTCCATGTACCGGTAGCATTAGTTGCATATTTAGGGTTATCATCTGAATAATCATAATATCCAATATGTGCAGTACCGGTTGCATCTATCGCCAAGGAGGTATACCATCCCACATCCCCGATACTATCAACTGCTTCCGTTGTCCATGTGCCGGTAGTGTTAGTGGCATACTTAAGATCATCGTTTGTTTCGTCATTATAGCTGATGTGTACATTATCCTTTGAATCTACCGCTATGGAGGTAAAAATACCCACACTCCCGGAACTATCGATAGTCTCTATCCTCCACGTGGCGGCTCTTATATCTAAAGTGGTAAGAGACAGGCTCATAAAGATAAGGCACATGTATATTAAAAATCTTTTATTCGGCATATCTTTCCCCCTTGTTAGAGTAAAACAGGATAAATTCCTCAGTGTGAAGGATAAAGAAGTCTATAATTTGTTGCATCTTGTAATGCCCGCAAAGAACTCGCGCTTGAGCTTGGCGCTGGCTGTGGAGAGACTACGTAGCTATTTCCTATAGCAACTACAGGTAGTGTGGTTTTGTAATACTCTATTAGTCCACTATCATTGTACGCCTTATATGAGGTATTGGTACTCCAATCAATGCCTTCTTCTACCCCATCATAACTTCTTTCCCAATAAGAACTCCAGGAAGCTCCGGTAACAGGTCTATTAGAATCAGCAGAGGTATGGCTGGTTTTACATCGGTATATATGCCCATCTGTACCATTTACATACGGCCATCCATAATTGTTAGCACCGTTACTTTTTATAGCCAATAAATCAAATGGAGTGTCTCCATTAACTTCTCGTATCCTAAATTTAAAAGTACCTTTCTTATCTATGGGCGATTGATACCATATTCGTTTGCCAACAGGGATGGCATCAACACGATGCACATTCATATACACAAGTTCTTTTTGATAATTTAAACTTCTTGCTGCACTTGCTGTATGTCTTACTACCCCTTCTATATAGTCACCAGCATTGAGATAGACTAAATCCGTACATATCGGATGAACATCAGAGTTACATGAATCCTGAGACCACTTTCTTCCTATAATCGTGGTTCCATTTTTCCGAATACCCACAAGTCCGGCCTCTCCTCCCTGTGTACTCATATATCCGGAAACTGTTACTAAATAGTAGCCAGCAGATTGCGCTGTAAACTTGTATGTGGATGTGTTGTATTCATTATTGACGTCAAAATCCTCGTTGCCGAACTGGATAACTGTGTATCCGGATCCTGCTGGAATTGATTGAGAAACCGAGCTATACGCCCTTGTACCTGTAGATACAGAGGGTACATCTATTCTGGTAACCGATACGTTTGTTTGTTCGCCATTATTGTTGAGATATCTTGATGTTGATGATGTGTGCCTTGCGACCGCCTCGATGTAATTTGTTGTACCATTCAGATAGGCTAGATCTGTGCATAAAGGATTGGCGTCTACACCAAAAGGTCCACTTGAAGACCACTTCCTACCTATAATTGTAGAACCATCCTTTCTGATGCCTACCAATGCATTTTCCCCGGCAGCAGACAAACTATAATATCCTGATACATTCATAAGATAATATCCCGACTGGCCTGGCTGGAATTTATACGTATCTGTACCGTATTGGCTATTAGTATCAAATCCGTTGTTGCTATTAAATTGGATAGTAGTATATCCACTTCCTGTAGGAATTGACTGGGTAGCTGTCATTGTGACACGGACATTGTCTGAAATTGGAGCGGCATCTGTAAGGCATATATCCATATAGCATAGCTCCTTTTGATTATTTAAATTTCTTGCAACACTACCTGTGTGTCTTACTATTCCTTCAATATAATCCCCGGGATTTAACCATACCACTGCCGAACATACCGGTTGTGCCCCATTTGGTGCCGGTGCATACTTTGTCCATTTTCTCGCATATATTATACTACCATTTTTCCGAATCCCTACCAATGCGTTTTCTCCTGAACCCACACTGATAAATCCGGAAATACTAACAAAATACATTCCGCGTTGTTTGGCCACAAATCTGTCGTTTGTTAAGTCAAATTCTCCATTGCGATCAAAATCCTCCCCCTCGAAATTAATTATAGTATAGCCACTGCCACTTGGTATTGACTGTGTCGTTGTCTTGTATGCCCTTACCATAGTTGCTGGATAGGCATTTAGTAAATAAGCCTCGGCCCATCCATCCCGATAAAACGGTTCATATGATGAAGACACAGTACCAACGATCTCGGCATATAGAGATGACGAACTATTGTTGTAGTATACAATATCTAGCCCATTTTTACTATCGCTCGTAACCTCCCCGGCTTTTGTAATTCCAACAGCACATGGGGCATTTCCCAAAGTCTTGTTGCCCCAGGTTCCACCACGCGCACTTTCTTTATGTCCGAATCCTAATGAATGCAATCTTTCATGGTTTACACCACTACCTCCTGGTGTTGAAGGCAAACCATACTTAAGTCCCCACCAATTTTCGCTAAATGGTGCTGCTAGCCCGGCAGCATCTCCCAATGTTTTATATATCGTTATACTGCCTCTGTAATACGGACCTGAAGTCCCATATACATCGTAATCACCTTTCCAGTCTACTGTAGTTGTACCCCAGCCATCGTATGTATGCTTCACCCCAAAATTTAGATAGTCAAAACTATCTATAATAGATTGTGCAAAATCCGCGGCATATGTTGCCATCGTATACGTACCGGGCATGTCTGCCTCTGTAACAGTTTGTGTACCTGTAGGACCGGTATAATAAAATATTTTAAAATGATAATCTATGGGTGTAGGGTAACTATAATCCATGTTCCAGAAATTATTATAATCCCTTTTTTTAGTTTCACTATAATATGTCCATCCAGAACTCCTATCTGGAAAACAGGCAAATAAGCCAATAATCAACAAACATAAATACACAAATAGTGTACGTTTCATAAATTTTCTCCCTTAATTTTTTCTTACTCTTACAATTATTGACTTCTTCACATTGCCTGATTTAAAAATAATCCTTGCTCTACCAGCTTTATCTTTTGCGGTAATATTAAATTGAACCAGACCATGTTCATTTGTGACCCTATCTGAAGGTGAAATCAATATATGCCTGCTGCTAGCCTTTCCGATTATTGCCGTTACTTTTTCCCCTTTAAGAACGCCACTATCTCCTTCCATCATTACAGTTATTACACCTCTTTGTTTCTTCTTGAGCTTTAATATCCTCGGAGATGCCCTCATTCTTATATCTTCATTTATATCTTCATGGATAGGTGTAGAAATTACTGTTGGTGATATCGGAGTAAAAACTACTGTTTGAATCGGACTGGGCGTTTCAGTGGGGAATACTGTTGGTGGTATCGGAGTGAAAACTGCTGTTGGAATAGGGCTGGGCGTTCCAGCAGGTTGTAATTCAAAATTAAGTGTGCTTCCAACACAAGGTTGTACGTCAATGTATTGTGAAAGAGGTTCATAACCATCTGCAGATGCTGTAAGTTCATAGGTTCCTCCAGAATTACATGGAACTACCCCATTATCCCACATATAATAACCCAATTTGTTTGTATAGCTTATTGATCCTTCAGAACCAATTATAGTAGCATTCACAATTCCCTCTTTAGATACAGCATCTGTTATTTTACCTGACACACCGCAAAGACAATCAATAATCGGAGTAATTAAACTCAGAGATTTTTCTTCTCCATACGAAATACCTATTTCGTTTTCTGCAACCACCCTGTAATAATAATACATTGATCCTGATTCAGTGGGTATTATACTAGTTATTTTCACGCTTATTTCTACAAGTGTATCTTTTGACCCACTTATGTCCTGTGTTGCCGATCTGTCACTATAGGAACCACTCAACGTGCCGTACTCAACCCATACCGTTGTTGGTAATCCTTAAGCATTGACTATACCCTCCATGGTTAGGATAAAACTTGAGTAATTAATAGTGGCTTCACCAGTCATCACTACTGGGGCTTGTGTTGTTGAATTACCCTCAACATTTGATGGTACTTGTACTGAAGATTTATGGATTACTTCATCCCCGAATGCCAACTTCTGTCCCAACACCGCACAAACCACTAACAAACAATAGAGTAAAGTATTTTTCATATCTTATCTCCCATTAAACGTACAGCATTGTCAAAAGTTTTAAATGATTTTTGTAAATAATTCTCCAATCAAAAGGTTACGAATTTCTTTTTGGCTTCTTCATTCTTTAAAGATGCTTCTATGGTACTTGCCTTTTCTATTCCCTTCCTTGGCAATACATCTCTTTTAAAACTATTTATTCTTCTCTACTTTCATGAGAGTTTTGATACTACCCCGTCAAAGTCCAATCTTTTAAAGCCTTTTTGTTTCTACAGCAGAAAGACACGTTATGAAGGCCGTGTCAACTACTTTCTGAAAATAATATTAAAAATTTTACTTGTTGTTTATTTTTATCAACGAGCAGAGTTTAGAATAGCCAGGATTGGGGCCCGAATGGCATCATTATCGAAACATATATCAAATCTGTCCAGAGAGGGAACCTGGTACGGATGGTGCGTGTGATGATGGTAACTGGTATTTTGTAGGTACGGGTATTTAGCCAAGTTAGATATAGGATCTTGTTGGGTAAGAAGTACCGTTATTTGTTATTCACGGGTGCAGAATGGTGTTGTATATGAATATTGGGTAGTTGACCGTTTTGGGGGAACCAGAGGTGATGTTCGAAGTGAGGTATATTTTCTTATTGCAAAGTCTGAAGGGTTAGATAAAAAACGAGAAATAATACACCGCACAGAAAAGTTTTTTTCTGAATATACCACACCTGAAGGAACTGTGATTCAATTTCCCCTAGATAATAAATCTGTATACAGGCTCAGGCCATGGATTTATCCTGATGCATTCAAAGGTACTGAATTAGAGGGTATAAAAATTGTTATTGATGAAAATAAGGAGTATGTTAGAAAGAAAATCAAGTAGAAAAACAAGTAAAATGTTTATTGATCTTACAAAATAGGAACGACTGTTTTTTTGTTGACAGACTAAAGTTATGTAGGTTGGGTTGAATGAACAGACTGTGTCAAATGAACTTTTCTGCTTCCAAAGTGGGGAAGAACCACTATAAATTTCCATTTTATATCCATTTTGTTGCTTTTTAGCCAGTAAAGTGGGGTGAAACACCCATAAAATAAAGCAAAATCAGCCATTTGGCCCAGTCTGGAAATGAAACCCAACAACCAAGGCTTTTGCGGAAATGTTGGGTTTCGTTCCTCACCCCAACTTACCAATACTACTAGAATTTATACAACTCCAACTTCTCGTACAATACTTTCCGGCTGATACCCAGCAGTTCCGCCGCTTTTGACTTATTCCCTTCGGTCGACTCCAGGGCTTCCCTGATCATCTCCATTTCTAGCTGTCTTTGGGCCTCATAAAGGGTTCCTTCAGATTTGTATTTCTGCCGCAAGGGAGATTTATTATAGATCTCCGGCGGTAACATATCAACATCGATCATACTGCCATCAGAAGCAAGAGTAACGATCCTTTCGATGACATTCCGTAGTTCGCGTACGTTGCCAGGCCATGAATAGTTTGAAAGCAGCATTAACACTTCAGGGGTGATTCCCTTGATATGTTTCCCGATGTCAGCACAGTTCAGGGCAAGAAAATGTTCAACGAGCAGAGGGATATCTTCCCTGCGTTCCCGCAGTGGCGGGATGTTGATAGGTACTACATTCAATCGGTAAAAGAGGTCCTCACGAAACCTTCCGTCACTAATCGCAGCCTTCAAATCCTTATTAGTTGCCGCCAGAACCCGGACATCGATTTTAATTACCCTGGTTCCACCTATTCTCTGTAGTTCTTTTTCCTGCAGGACACGCAGCAGTTTTGCCTGGGTATGGATATGCATATCCCCGATCTCATCAAGAAAGATCGTCCCTTTATTTGCCACTTCGAAGAGTCCCTGCTTGGTCTCTACTGCCCCGGTAAATGCTCCCTTCTCGTGTCCAAATAATTCGCTCTCCAAAAGAGACCTGGGTATTGCCGCACAGTTTATAGCAACAAACGGCTGATCGGATCTGGAACTGTTGTAATGAATCGCTCTGACAATTAATTCTTTCCCTGAGCCGCTTTCCCCTGTGATAAGGACACTGCAGGAGGCATCGCTAACCTTCCTCACAAGCTCTAAAGTTTCCTTGATTTTTGGGCTTGTACCGATAACATCATTGAAGGACGAATGTATCTTCTGCTGCTTCTTAAGATTATTGTTTTCCTTTTCGATACGCTCTTTTGCCCTCTTCAGATTATCAAAGAGTTCAGCATTATAAATAAGTAAAGCCAGTTGAGATGCAATACCGGTAAAAATATCCAAATCCGCCTTGGAAAATTCATACTGTCTGCTTTTGCTCTCAATCTGCAGGATGCCGAGGGTTTGCTGGGGGCAGATAAGCGGAGCACACATGATAGAACGGGCGCCAATGATCTTTACACTTTCACTAACCCTGGCATCCATCTGCGTATCCATAATAAGCAGAGATTTTCTCTCCCTGATGGCACGCTGGGCAAGTGTTTGGCTCAGAATGTTTTCTTTCTCGCCCGATAGTGTGTCTTTTACCTGAATCGTTTGGATTGTTAATTGATCTTCTTCGTCATCCTGCAGGGCAACAAAACATCGTTCTGCATGAGGAAACACGTTAAAGATAATTTGAACGATCTCTTTCAGTAATATATCGATATCGTAGATATTACCGATAGCTTTCGTGATATCATGGAAAATTTTTAATCTTTTCTGTAATTGCTCAAATTCCTCCCGGCTTCCGGTTTCATGGTATACATCCTCATCCAAAGATCCGTTTAATAATGAATCTCTGGTTGCCATAATAATCTGAGTATATTCGCCAGATATACTATCTGTCCTGAACAGCTGTATGGGTTCATCATCATCTTCCGTATCTTCGAAGATTAATGTATATGGTCCAATACAAACCTTGCTGCCGTGGGTTAAGAATTGGGGGGCTGTTACACGTTCACCATTTAAAAAAACACCGTTCTGGCTGGAAAGATCCTCAATAAAGAATCTCCCTTCTGCCCTGCTGATCTTCGCATGATGCCTGGATACCAGAAGGTCATCGAGTTTAACATCAGTTGTAGAGGCACGTCCAATAATGGTAGTGTCTTTTAAGGGATAACACCTTTTCTTACCCGGAATGGTAATATCAACCAGTTTAGTCATATAAAAAGGAACAATCTTTGGAATTGCCCTCTAAACTAAAGTGACAGCAGGCGCATAATATCGTTGCGGGTAGCATAAATAACCAGCGTAATGATAAATGCAAAGCCAATATATTGCGCTATAGAAAGGGTCCTCTGGCTTACAGGAGAGCCTTTGATACGTTCTATAGCCAGAAACATAAGGTGGCCGCCGTCTAATACAGGGATCGGTAAGATATTTAAAAGTGCAAGCTGAAGACTGAGAATACCCAGGAAATACGCCAGTTTACCAAAACCGACCTTAGCAGATTCATAAGATGCCTGGGCAATGAGGATAAAGCCCCCCACATTCTTGGTTGAAAGCCGTTGAGAGAAAAATCCTTTGATTGTCAAATAAAGCCTCTGCACATTGATAATGGCTTTTTTTGTACCTACGATGCAAGAGCCTAACAAACCATACTGCTTTATTACTGTTTTCTCTCTGAATTTCACCCCAATGCGTCCTACGGCATTCTTTTCGTCTTTTTGAGGTTCGATAGTAGATACAAACTTCTCGTTACCGCGCATCCATTCTATTACCATCGGTTTCCCCTGGCTCATCATCACTATCTGGAGAAGGGTATTCCATTCTTTTATTTCCTTTTCATCAAGGGAAACAATCTTATCGCCTGGCCTTAAACCCACCTTCTCTGCCGGAAATCCATCAACAACAGAGTCCACCTTCAATCCATAAAATGGTGTAAGACCGTCAAGAAATTCTTCCTTTGCTTTTGTATCTGCAAGGTGCACGGATACCGGAATTTTCCTGTTATTCCTTTTAACGGTAAGGATGTTTATTTCTTGTTCAGAATCGATAATGTACTTTTTAATATCAGAAAAACCTATAACTGGTTTTGAATTAACTTCGGTAATCTCATCCCCTTCTTTCAGGCCTGCTTTACTTGCCAGGCTGTTGTTCTTTACGCCTTCTAAAACAGTGCTTGCACAAGAAATACCGAGCATCCACCTGCTAGTCCTTGAAGGCGTTACCTTCAACACAACTTCCTTACCATCCCTCAGCACGGTAAGTGAAATCTCTTCACCCGCGTTCTTTGCCTCCATCTCACGAAATTCATCCTCGGTGGAGACCTGCTTACCATTTACAGCAACGATAACATCTTTGACCTGAATACCGGCATCACGGGCTGGTGATTCATTGTTCTCAAAGGCAAATATTTTGTCAACCTCCAGGCTTGTAGCAGGCATAATGCCGACTCGCTGTATCCCACTTTCCGGATCGTACTTTGGTTTCAGCGTCACATCAAGTGTCTTATCCCCGCGTTCAATCTTCATTGGTACACCGGAAGAAGGATCACTCAGGGCAACGATGGTGAAGAGGTCTTCGAAAAAGCGCTTAATATCAACCCGGACTTAATTATCAGTGATATTATGATGCCTGAAATGAATGGATTTGAATTCCGAAGAAAACTTTTGGATCATCCGGAATTAAGAAAAATTCCTTTTGTCTTTTTAACTGCAAAAGGCGAAGATGACGATATACTTGAAGGATATGAACTCGAGATAGAAGATTATATTATAAAAACATCTACGCCGCAAGTTGTAATTGCAAAAGTAAGAGCCATATTGCAAAGCAAAAAGAAAGAAAGAGCTAAAGCAGTTGAGGAAGTACAAAAAGCTGCCGG
>CAZPUD010000157.1:0-9411 GCA_964589115.1 uncultured candidatus Brocadiaceae bacterium
CTTCGCAATAATCGGGAGACAGAAAATGCTCGACTAAATCAACATTCCCCGTATTCACGACTTCCTCATAGAAGTGCCGAACAAGTAGTTTGTTATCTTCTGTTTTCATGGTCTTACTCACCCTTATTTGTCGCCGAACGACTAAGCTCTGCCGGGGCGGCGCATCAGCGCCGACGTCAGTAGCAGTGCCTTGTTAGGCGAATCATTCACTTGGCTTCACCTTATTGTTGCGCTTATCTATTGCCGCGCGTTTGCTTTCTGGTAGTTTCCCGTATAGTTCTTCAACTTTCTTGGGGTTGCTAATCATCTGATCGGCTATAGAGTTGATGAGGACAAGCAATTGACTAGCAGTGTCTCGATCATCATTTAAGTCGATGACACCAGGGTGCACTGCCTCATTACCAATAACGCGAACTATATCCAATGACTTTTGAACAAGTGGATTCAAGCCTTTAGAAACCAGGCTTGCGATGTCGTCGTCGATGTTCTTTCCCTTTTCGCCAAGGTGTATACAGAGTTTTTGCACACACAAGCGCAGTAACGCAGCTGCGCCCCTAGGTGAATCACCAAGAATCCCGCGAGCCTCCTCATAATCGCGAACTATGTGATCTGGAAGGTCGGTATTCGGTGGCACGCCGAGTTTTTCATTCGGATGAATCAGATTTCCATGGACCCAAACAGCTACTTTACCGCAGTGATAACACTGACTCAGGTTTAGGTTGTTCACATCCCTATATACGTATTTCCCGTCATTCTTTTCTAAGAAAATTAGCCCGCTATCCATTTTGTCGGACCAGTCAAGAAACTTTCGTTTTGCCTCGTCTGGTATTTTGGTTGCTTCATTTATCCGCTTTCTTGTATCCACGTCTGGAATATGCGGCGTAGCATTCTTGTCGCGCACATTCGCGTATACCTCAAACCAATATTGAGTCGTATACGCCCCGCAATGTGGACAATCGAACGCGCTTGCAGATATCGACGGTGGGGAAGGCTCTCTTGGCATGTCTCTTTCCTTGCGTTCGTTTTACTCGCCTAACACTCATTTTTATCTTTACTCTATAAATGTGGTTATTTTATGTTTTAAAAAATTAGTTGTCAAATATAAATAGAGAAGCTTGTGTTAAAATAGTGAGTATGTTTCTATAATATGTGGAATCTTAATAATTATTTGATTTTATTATGCTTTTGTCTTTTAAAGATTACATCATCCAAAAGGCGCTGATTAAAGATAAAAACATACCTTTTACCTGAAGTGGGCCTATGCGCGACGTGAACATCAGATATGTTAATGTATGTGATTTAGATGCATGCTACGCTGTTGAACTGGCTTGCTATACCTCTGACGCTGCAACACGGGAAAAAATACAGAAACGCATTCAACTGTTTCCTGAAGGATTTCTGGTTGCTGAATTAAAAGGCCGGATCATCGGGATGATTAATAGCGGTGCTACTAACAAAGAAGATATAACGGACGAGGCATTTAAAGATATGATCGGCCATGTGAGTGATGGCAAAAATATGGTTATTTTTTCTTTAGCTGTTTTACCGGAATTCAGAGGTACTGGCATCTCTAAAAGGCTTATGTCGAGATTTATCGAAATATCTAAAGATTTAAAAAAGGAAAAAATTTTACTCATATGCAAGTCCGAACTAATTCCTTACTATCAAAAGTACGGCTTTCTGTATGGTTCGAAATCAAAATCGACTCATGGGGGATTTGAGTGGCATGAGATGTATTTACCATTGATTTAACGGCAAAGTATAACATTGGAAAAACTATAACAATTTAGTTTTTTAAAAACATATTGTCTATTAGGCGCTAAGAGACTGTCTGAAAAGTCCAAAATATAGTAAAATAAGGGTATAAAATGTAATGTATTTTAATGATTCATCAATTTGTTACTCATATTATACTCTTATGACAAAAGCGATAAAAACACAAACAAATCAGATAGGACGAAAAGCCTATGATAGTGATATAACCCAGAAGCAATGGGAACTTATTAAGCCATTGATACCGCCTGCTAAGCCAGGAGGTAGAAGACGTACAACAAATGTCTACGAAGTACTCAATGCCGTCTTGTATCTGTTAAAGACAGGATGTCCATGGAGACTTTTACCTCATGATTTTCCGAAATGGCAGACTGTTTATGAGTATTTCAGTGCCTGGAAAAGAGACGGTACTTGGAAAAAGATCCATGATAAACTTCGCTGTACCGTCAGGAAACAAGAAGGCAGAATGAAACAACCCAGTGCCGGTGTTCTTGATAGCCAATCGGTAAAGACCAGTAAAAAAGGGGCATTCGTGGCTATGATGCTGGTAAGAAAGTAAAGGGAAGAAAACGACATATTTTAGTTGATACTCTTGGTCTAGTCTTAACAGTCGTAGTCCACTCTGCCAGTATTCAAGATAGAGATGGCGCTCAAATAGTATTTAAAAGAACGAAGCCATGGCTAAAGAGATTAAAACTGATCTGGGCTGATAGTAACTACTCTGGAGTATTCATTGAAAGAGTAAAATCCCTTTATAACTGGACACTTCAGATAATCAGACGATCAGATGATGCTCAAAGATTCAAAGTCTTACCGAAACGATGGATCGTAGAGAGAACTTTTGGCTGGTTTGAAAACTATCGCCGCCTCAGTAAAGATTATGAATATGATCCCTCTACCAGTGAAACCATGATTTATCTTGCTATGATCCATATTATGCTTCAGCGTTTAACCTAATTTTGGACTTTTCAGACAGTCTCTTAGCGCCTCAACATCGACAAAATTTTGGCGATGTTTCAAAGCGTCTAAATTCTAAATTCGAATATCGAAATACGAAACAATACCAAAACTCAAAATTCAAATGTTCAAAACTAAGACCGTAAGACGTGTCCGTTTGTCGTGACCGTCAAATTTGCTAATTTTGTATTTCGTGCTTAGTATTTCGGGTTTCCTTTCACAGCACTGTCTGCGAAAAACATAGCTCCGTAGGAGCAACCTGTTTGTAGACAGGATACCATACATAACGTATATTAGCTCCGTCAGGAGCGGCCTGTTTATATGTTAAATCATATACAGGTCGCTCCTACGGAGCTATTTATCCTATTGAATTTTATTGGGCTACAAACAGATCACCCCCTAACGGGGTTACATTGTTTTTTATGACCACTGGATTTTTCAAAAAATTAAAATGTTACGAAAACTCAAATAATTCAGGATTTATTTTATACGATAACTTTATTAGATTTTAAGCGGCTAATTTTTTTTCTTTAAGTGTTTTAATTTAAGATTTTTGTTAAAGTGGCATAGAATATGCGAATATTTCCAGAGAACGGCGTGTGATAACTGTCAGAAACTATAAACAAAGGAGGAGGTAGATATGATGAAATCAAAATGCAACAATTTTTTAACAGCCGTGTCGTCTTTTTTGTGTGTGTTAGCCGTCTTTCTGGTAACTGAGGTCTCTTTCTCGTTAGGAACCAACGGTCGGGCCGACGCGGCAGAGGTTGAAGAATTCACCCTGTTCCTCGAATTCAACTCTACGGATGGCGATTTGGGACTTCAGGGCTTCCTCGGTGCAGATGAATGGAGGGTAGTTAATATCGTAAACCCTAAGGGCCAAAGGATCCTTACGATAACTACTAAAAAAGGTTTGAAGAAGCTCGGTCTCAGTGAGTTCTCTTTCGAAAGCGAGGAGCCAGAGCTCGAGGAGGAAGATGTCAGAGACCGCTTCCCGGAGGGGGTATATAAGCTTGTAGGCAGGACTGTCGATGGGGAGAAACTCACAGGCGAGGCAGAACTATCGCACGAACTTCCAGCTGCGCCATTAGACCCTGCGCCAGATGGCACCGTGCTGGATCCCAATAACCCGATTACCATTTCATGGGATCCCGGAACGGATGGCGAAACCGTTGCCTTCTGGGAAGTTGAGGTAGAAACGGATGAGGTCCGAATACTTAGCGCAGTTCTCGACCAGGCAACCACGCAGGTGACCATTCCGGCTGAACTCATCGAGCCGGGTAAGGAGTACCAGTATGAGGTAATTGCAGTAGGGGAAAATGGAAACAGGGTTATAACGGAGGTTGGCTTCGCGACTGCTCCATAGGCCTCGGTTGCGAACGGTTTTGTACTGTAAACTCCGTTCGTATTCCGCATTGTTGCAACGATTTCTTCTGGATAAATACTTCCGTATGGTACGTCGATTGGCCCACCGTATGTGTTTCTCAGACAGTCTCTTAGAGGAAAGCGTGAAATGCTTATCAGAAGCTATAAACAAAGAGGGAGGTAGATATGATGAAGTCAAAGTGTGTCAGTTTTGGCCTGGGGACATCGACTATTGTTTCATTTTTTTTGGCGGTATTCATAGTATTCACCTGGCTTGAGCTGTCTAGCGGCATCGTTATGGCGCAGGATGAGGAACCCCAGTTTACCACTGAATTCCGATTGGAAGACTGCAAGTTTAAAACAAGAGGAGTAAATACCTACTTCATTCTCAAACCAGGATATAAATTAGTATTAGAGGGCGAGGAGGATGGAGAAACGCTCCGCGTTGAGATTACTGTTCTTTCTAGAACTGAAAATATCTCTCTCCCGGATATTGGCGTGGTGAAAACCAGAGTTGTAGAGGAAAGGGAAACGGTGAACGGTGAACTGGTAGAGGTGTCGAGAAACTTCTTCGCAATATGTAAAAAGACTAACGACGTTTTCTATTTTGGAGAAGATGTCGATATCTATGAGAATGGAGAAATCGTAAGTCACGAAGGAGCCTGGCGTGCGGGTGAGCCTGATGACAGTGGTCTGGCGGAACCAGGCATTATTATGCCCGGAACCTTTCTCTTGGGGGCGAGATATTTCCAGGAACAAGCAGATGGCATTGCTTTGGACCGCGCAGAACACGTGGAGATGGGGCTTGAGGTAACCACTGAAGCAGGTACGTTTTCTAATTGTGTGAGGATAATTGAAACAAGTCCACTCGAGCCAGGCGAAGAAAGTGAAAAGATATACTGTCCCGAAGTTGGACTAATCGTAGACGATGAGGTTGAACTAGTTGAATTTATCTCTAAATCCGTTAATGATAACGCCAATGATGACGATTAAGTTTGAATTCAACTGCCTTCGTGATCAGGCTGGGTCATTAAAAGGGTTCATTTGACCCAGTCTGAATGCACGTATGCACGCGATCTATAGGCTGCCCCCAATGATTCAAATGACAGGCTATTTAATTTAATCATTGATTTTGTTTTAAAAATTTAAAGATGTAATAATATGGGAATCAAAGTCGAACATCGGGGGAACTGTATCCGGTCATCCTTTTTACTAAGGAGCCAATTGATTCAATATTAGATGCCTTCTCAAAAATGGATCCTACCTGTCTGTTTTCAGTTAGCCACTCTACATAGATGGAATCATCAGATTGATCGAAAGCCACATTTGCATAATCTGCCGAAGGGTTGAATAAAAATTTTATTTGAGTTAAATTTATCCCCCTGTCATACAATTGATCAATAATGGCTCCAAGACTCTTGCTATGAGGAGCAACTACGATAAATTGGAGGTCTCTCAGTTGATATGGATATATATCATAGTATTGTATCCTCTCAAGGATTTTTTCCAGAAAATTTGTCTTTCTTCCCCATAATGAGAATAAATATCTTGCAACGAGAGAATCCTGGTAAATTTCATCAGTCGGACTAATGTGAGTAAGGTATCCAAATTTTTCCGGATAATAAATAACAAGTGATGTACAGGGCCCAACTCCCTTTGTCTCAAGTACTTCTCCCGATTTTGCCATACAGAATTCATTCATGTCAACCCTTTTTCCCTTTATAATTTTCTTCCCTCCTTTTTGAGACGAATAAATACTTGGGGCCACATTTGAATAATGCTCTGTAATTTTCGGCAAGTAATATTTTTTATAAAGTTGGTAATGATCAGAGATTATCTCGTCCTCATCAATTTCTACAACGATAATCCATTCATGTCCGAAAATATCGAATTGCTCAAAAGAACTAAATACCTTTACACCCCGGTAATCATTGATTACTCTTTTGTCTGATTTCGTAGTAAGGGCTAGCTTAATGGCCTCTGTATCGACTTTTTGTTTCAATATGGTACTGTCTTCAATAAATCTTGAATCGGTCAACATAAGCTTGTTTCTGTTCACAAGATAAACTTCTCCTGTTCTTCCCAGACCTTTATGTTCAGACAGGATGGCATTGATTTTATCGATGGGAAATTGCAGTACAAGCCAGCCATAATTCTTACTGTGTTCCCTAACCGGTATAACAAAAAAAGCCGCAGGCTCTTCAGAAGGAGGATAGAATTCATAGTCCACGAATTCGTTATCGGGATTGTTTTTCATATGCTTTGCTAATTCTGTATCAGAGAATGTGCCGGTAAAAAGGTTTGTATGATAATCAGCCTCGTGCTTAATACTGTGGAAAACAAAACCTTCGTTATCAACAAAAAGGACGTCATAAAAGTCACCATATTTATTTACAAAATGCGCATCCATTTCGTATTCTAACCTGTAAAGAGTTGAAGTGTTAGTCATGCCAGGTTTAGAAGTATAATATTCTCTCATAGCATGAAAACACTGTAATACATTCTTATCCTCATTTGCTCCATGGGCTATTTGTTTTATTGTGTCGAAATATCTGATGATCTGTTTCTTTTTTGCAGTTTTGATCTTATCAAGGACTTCGAAACATTTATTTATTTCATTATGCCTTGGTGGTTGTGCGCAATTGATAAAGGTTAAGGATAAACCACAGAAGAGTATCAAATACAGAACGTTTTTCAGTATTTTTGAGCTATTCATTGTAATAATCTTAAAATATCTCCTTCGTTCAGAAATTAAAATATAACCTCATGTATTGTTTTTTCTTCCATACACAAATATACAGGAATATTTTTGTTATGCTTCCGGATCCAGGATACCATATTTTTGTACATAGAGATTCTGATATCCTGTGGATATCTCAACTTGCCATCGTAGCCTATAAGAAACTCTTCATCAAGTATGGTATTATCCGGAAAACGGTTCTCAATGATTTTTTTGAGCCTTTGTGTCATTCGTAATGTTCCAAGGCTAAGCCAGGCGATATACCTTCCATCAATAGCATCAAAAACGGTATTGACCAGTGCCTCATAATCAATCTCCCATACCCGGTAATAAATAATCGGATCAAAATGAAAGGCGACTCTGTACCCGTGATCTATACATCTTTGAGCAGCCCATAATCTTTCTGCCAGAGAAGCGGTAAAGTATTCAACTGATTCTACGACCCGTTGAGGGTTCAGCGACCAGGAGACAATGATATTATCTGCCCCTGGCACGGACATCAAAAGGTTAATGTTGCTGCTTTTTGTTTTAAATTCGAACATGCTTTTGGGATACCGCCGGAAAAATTCTACAATGTACGGCGAATACCCTGTGATATGATCGAACGCCAGTGAATCGGCTAATTCACCGGAGCCGCATCGGATATCCTGTTTATAATTCATAAAAACATCAAAGAAGTCTTCAATATTCGCTGGCAGAATAATACCTGGGGAGTTAATATAGTCCTGCAAAACACAGTAGGAACATTCATATGGACACCCGCTTCCCAGATTTACCACGAAGTAACCACATGATGCGGACCTGTTTGAACAGGGACATTTTTTATAAAAATCATAGTTTTCACGTATGAGATAAAAATTTTCTAATCTATGATTGTAGTCATTAATATCAAACTCTTTCTTTGCTATATACTTTTTATAGGTTTTTATTATTTCAATATTACTTTCCGGAAACAGAATCTTTACCCTTCTTACCATGTCAGTATTAAGAACGGATTCTTCAACAAAAAAATTTTTTGGCCGGATTCCTGATTGGGAAGTAACATCAACTCTCAATTCAGGATTAATGGCTATATCACAGAAAGAGGGCCTGATGCGCTGCCCCTTTGCCATGGTAGACGGGTAGCGCCGTTCCAGTAAGTAATCTTTAATTTTGGTAAAACGGCTTGGAGGCTGCGGTAAATCTTCAACTACCTTTGTATAATCGATATGTTCACGTTTGGCAATTTCAAACAAGAGGCGTGAGACCTCTTGTTGTTTATTTATACCAAGATAAGGGTAATTTTTATTAACAAATTCCTTAATTTGTTCGGGGTTGGAGATCATTATAAAAACTTGTATTGTTAAAATCCTATCGGGGTGGAGCCTCAGACCAAAGATTTCAGTAGATGGGTAGATGGGTGAATGAGTTAAATACTCATTTACTCATCCACCCATCTACCCATTCACCCATCCACTAAATTGTTTTAAGAATTTATTTATATCGAAATGAGTTAAACTGTCAAGTTTAAATCGCAATCCAAGTGTACTTCTCGTTCAGGTTAGGAATTTCAGGATAAACTTGACAAAAATTCATATGAGACTTATAATTCCAAAACTCTAAATTATCGTATGATATAATAAATAACAAATAACAGTAAATGACAATTAATGACAAATAGTCATGATCTCTCATCAATGTATTTCTCCTGCCATTTACAGAATATGAGTTATCTGCTGTATTAACAACTTAAGGAACATTTCACTACATGCCACAAAATTACTTTAATTTTTTATAGTATTGTGTTTTTCATTTGGAAATAAAAATAACGTGTACAATATCCATTCACTCATGAGAACACATATCATAATTATATGAGACATACAATATGAGCAAATTATTTAGCAAAATAAATATTGGCCGGATGACATTAAAAAATAGAATAATCATGTCTGCTATGGACCTGGGATTCACTTCAGACGGCACGGTTAACGACCGGATTATTCATTTCTATAAAGAACGGGCAAAAGGTGGTGTTGGGTGCATTGTCGTGGGAGGATGCTATCCGGAAATGAATGGCAAGGTTTGGAAGAGTATCATTGGACTGGACAGGGACGAGTTTATCCCGGGGCTGAAAAAGCTGGCAGACGCTATTCATGCATACGATGTAAAGGTTGCTGCACAGATACTTCACGGCGGCCGAAGCGCCTCGTCATTCTTTACGAAGATGCAGCCGGTCTCACCTTCTTCCTTAACACACAGGAGTATTAAGCAGGAACCTCACGCCCTGACAATTCCGGAGATTAAAACAGTAATTGATAACTATGTCAGTGCAGCGGTAAGGGTAAAAAAGGCCGGTTTTGATGCGGTAGAACTCCATGGCGGGATGGGTTATCTCATCAACCAGTTTCTTTCAAAGGCAACAAATAAACGTGATGACGAATACGGCGGGAGTCTTCAAAACAGGGTTCGCTTTGCCAGAGAGTTAGTAATTGCGAAAAAAGAAGCCGCCGGAAAGGACTATCCCGTTATTTTCAGGATGTCAGGCGATGATTTCGTTGAAGAAGGTCTTAAGATATCCGAAAGTATGGAAATTG
>CAZPUD010000158.1:0-9354 GCA_964589115.1 uncultured candidatus Brocadiaceae bacterium
GCAACTTAGCAAGAGAACTTAAGAAAATACCAGTAAATGCTGATTGGGCTTATTATAATTGTAAGCCTACTGTTGATGGAATTCGTAAAAGTTACAGATTAAATTGGAAAGGTATACCTGATAAATTTCTAGAGTATGCTTCTGATAAGCCGGAATGGGATGATGTTGTACGTATAATACCAAAAAGAGAATACGTAAAAACTGAAATATCAAATACAACCACGAGAAAATTAACTGAGGAACATTACAAATATCTACCGCAAATTATACATAATCTTGAAGAACTCTCTATTGCAGAAGAAAGACATTATGAGTTTGAAAAGAAGGTAAATTTAGTCTTTCAAATGCTTGGATTTGAAGTAGACGAATATGGGCAAGGTACAGGCAGAAACCCAGATGGAATTGCGAAAGATAATCAAAATAGGTACGTAATTATTATCGATGCAAAATCTCGAAGCAATGGTTATAAACTAGGTACTGATGATAGGCAAATCATAGAATATATAAATAAATTCAAAGGAAAATTAGATAGAGAAGGTTTTCATAAGATTTACTTTTTAATTGTATCTAGTAGGTTTGGAACTACCTCATGTAATTCAATTGATAATATTAAAATTGAAACCAATACAATAACGTCACTGATAACATCAAGTCTATTACTAAAAATTTTGGCAAGGAAAATAGAATTATCCAGATTATTTGATTTAAAAGAATTTCAAAAATTATTGATTGAATCAGGTGAAATTACAGAGGAGAAAGTCGGTAGATTTCTATCAAAGATTAAATAAGCTTTCCTATCCTGAAAGGAAAGAGATATAACTTTTCCATAAATGTTACGAGAACTGATGTTTGTTTTCTTCTGCGCATCTCATACAATATCCCCTGTAGACAAATCATATATCCACTGCAGGTCTATAGGATTGTATTCAAAGAGTTCTGCTTTCTTAAAGAAGATGTTAATCTCTTTTTCTGCAGAGGTTGGGGAATCTGATCCGTGGATCAGATTAAATCGGTTACTAACGGTATAATCACCACGAATGGTGCCTGGTTCTGCTTTTGAACCAAATGTTGCCCCCATCATTTTTCGAACGATCTCTATGACATTTTTCCCTCTCAGTACCATTGTTATTACCGGTGCTGAAATTGTATACCTGACGAGTGGTTCGAAGAAATCTTTACCCTCATGCATAGCATAGTGTTTTCTTGCCAAACTCTCTGAGATCTGTAGCATCTTCATCCCTATGATTTGAAATCCCTTTTCCTCAAACCGGGAAATAATCTTTCCTAATAAACGACGTTGAACAGCATCTGGTTTTAATATGATGAGGGTTTTTTCCATAAAATATTATTCCTTTATCTTTTTAGTTTCTTGACATAAAGTTCCCTTACTGCAAGGAAAAAATTTTGATACTCGGAAGTTTTGTAATCGGGGAATGTCCATTGGAATGACTCATATTTTCCACCGCGGTAATTTAGGGTAACCTCAGCATAAATACCATCCCGTAAATAAATACGATGAGAAAAATCCTTGGTGGATGCCAATATGAGCCTGCTTTCATTAATGTAACCGGGATCAATATTGATTGGGCGTTTTACATTATACCTCTTTAAGAAAACAAAACAATCTTCTATAGTATTCGTTTGTACTTTAATAGTAGCTATTTCTTCGGGCATAAACAATTTTTCAAAACTATAGAATTGCCTTTGAATACCTTCGCCCATTTCCTCATTATAGTAATCAGTAAATATGAAGGAAAGTATATCACTGCGAAGGTCAATCGGACCAAAATATTTTCCGAGAATTTTATCAATCTGCCCAAAGAGTTCAGGGATACTTGTCAGTATGCCGATGATTAGGTTTACCGGTTTTGGCTGATAAATTCGTCCCACAATTATAATATTTCAAAAAGTTGTTTTATCTTAGGCCTGATGTCTTCTGGTGGAATCAAAAATGTTTCTCCACTTTTTCTCAGTTTTATCTCAAGTTCTTTTGTTTCTGTAAATTTTTTACCAATAATAATTTTTATTGGAATGCCAATCAAATCTGCATCCTTGAATTTTACACCCGGTCTCTGGTCTCTGTCATCAAGCAGAATATCCATATCTGTATTATTGGTAAGATCATTATAAACATGATTTGCAATCTGCATACTTGCAGTATCGTTCACATTAACAGGGATTATTATGACATGATATGGGGCTAACGGCATTGGCCAGATAATGCCGTTCTCATCGTGTGAAATTTCGATAAGGGAAGCAATGATACGGTTAACCCCGATCCCGTAACAGCCCATAATCATAGATTTTTCCCTGCCATCGGCATCGAGAAATTTTGCCTTAAGTGCGTCACTATATTTGGTACCCAATTTAAAGACATGTCCAACTTCTATACCCTGAGAAATGGTAAGTTCGTAGTTACATTTTGGACATTTATCACCTTCCACTACATATCGTATATGAGCAACCTGGTCAATCTTAAAATCCCTCCCCGGATTTACGTTTAATAAATGAGTATCTGATTTATTGGCACCTGCAACAAAATTGTGTAATGAAGACACAGCTTGATCGGCAATGATCCTGGTCGGCAGTCCTATAGGGCCTGCAAACCCAACGCGTGCTCCTGTTACGTGTTCAATGGTATTCGGGTCTGCAAGGTTAACAATGTCCTGTCCAAGGACCTTTTTAAGTTTAGTTTCATTGGCTTCATGGTCGCCTCGCAGGAGAATGGCAATGGGCTGGCCATTTGATATATAGAGCATTGTTTTAATCATTCGGTCTGGACTTATATTCAGAAAACTACTTACCTCATGAATTGTGTGCTTACCTGGTGTAAGAACTTCTTTCAGTGGTTTAAGGGTTGTGTGATTTTCCGGAGGTAACGGAGCGGACTCAGCCTGTTCGCGGTTAGCACTATAACCACATTTTAAACATCTGATTAAAATATCTTCTCCGACAGAACTAGGAATCATAAATTCGTGGGAGACATCACCACCCATTGCACCGGAATCCGCTTCGACAATAATGTAATTAAGGCTGCACCGGTCAAATATACGACAATATGCATCATACATAGACTTGTAGCTTTTATTAAGCCCCTCATAATCAACGTCGAAACTATAGGCATCTTTCATGATAAATTCCTTGCTGCGCAGAACCCCGAATCGGGGTCTTGTTTCATCTCGAAATTTCGTCTGGATTTGATATAAGGTTATTGGTAGTTGTTTATAAGAGTTGATTTCATTCCTTACAATATCCGTGATAATTTCTTCATGAGTGGGTCCTAATGCTGTTACCTTACCATGCCGGTCTTCAAATGTGATTAGATCATCACCAAAGACATTTAAACGACCACTTTCCTGTAAGAGATCTAACGGTTGTAGCGCAGGAAGGAATACTTCAACAGCCTCAGCACGGTTCATTTCTTCACGAATGATATTAGTTACCTTATTTAAAATTCGTGTTCCAAGAGGCAAATATGCATATGCTCCGGCTGTAATCCTTCGAATAAGACCGGCCCTGATCATAAGCTTATGACTGTCAATTTCTGCTTCCGAGGGGCTTTCCTTCAACGTGGGAATTAGTGTCTGTGACCATCTCATCTGTTCTGAATTCCTTAAAAATATTATAGATAACTCCGTTAATATACATACAGTTATAAACAAGAAATTATAATTTATTATCTTCCGCTTTCAAGAATTAAATATTTGACATACATCGTTTTTGATTTATAATAGAACGCTTTATTATTATATTTTTGTGTTATGGTGTATATTTGCTTTAATGGTTAATTTGAACCATATTTTTATTGTGCAGTGTTTGGTTAATTTGTTGTGTAGTGTGTTAAGTGATTGGCTTTAAATATTTTATCTTTTCCATTTCTGCTTTGGTATTCTATATGCTATAAATTAGCGAAAATGAAATTTATTTAAAGCCGTACATTTAGGTTCATCTTAGACAAGTAAATTTCATTTGTTGACGGAGGTGAAGTAAGTTGGTAAGAAAAGCTTTATTACTATGTTTTATTATTGGGTGTATATGCAGTGTAACAATTAGGGGATTTGCAGAAGAGGCACCAAAGGGCGAAAAAGAAAAGAGTGAGTTAGCCAAGATTATGTCAGAAATAGATAAGAACTATAAGGCGGTTGAGCAAATATCGGGATATTATAAATATACAGCTAACGACTGGAAGCTTATAGCAGAATCCAGTACAAACATAGTAAACTTGGCAAAGATCGTTATTAATAAGTTCTCTCGGCCTGATGATCGTAAATATCAGGAGCTTAACAAGACGATGCTGGCAGAGGCTGAAAAGATGTTAGAAGTTGCAAAGAACAATGATCAGCAAGGCGCTTTAGAAGATGCTCAATGGCAGGTGAGGCGGTTAAGGCAGACATGTGCTGTTTGCCATAAACACTTAGGGATTCACATCTATCCCCAATTATATCCAAATAGAAAGGATGAATTGCATCCCGGTCAAGATGAGATTCCAGCCCCTAAAGAAACCAGCATACCAAAAGATTGGTAACAGACATTAGAGAACAGGTTTTGTAAGCAGTCAAAAATAATTGATTTATAGTATACAGGAGGTCGTTTTTTAGAATTTTTTCATACAGATATCAGCAAAATTTTTGCTTGACTCAACTACCTTTCGATGATATATTGTCGGAAATTTTGTCGTTTTAAATTTAGTCTATAGGTCTATTTGCTGATATTGTTCAATAATAACCGCAGGGCAACCTTTTGATATTTCAGGTAGAAGCGAAATCTATTAGTGGTATTCTTCATTAGAAGTTTGCTACAGCCCGCTTTTCCAACATTTTCATGCTTTATAGGTCTTCGGTTCATGAGTGTTTGCCCCGAAAATAACCTTGACGCCCATCCTTCCATTCTACGGGTACAAGGGGAAAAGTCCTCATGCCATTTTGTAAGTTAAAGGCTAACGAGAGATTTGTATAAAGTTTCGCCTTTTAGATTTTCGATACAATAAGTGATATTTGTTCTATGCTATTTTCTATATTTTTTGGTATGAAGGGAGGTGAAGTTAAAATCTGAGGTTAGGGGCAGATTTCTAAATTTCAGGACGCTGATTGAAGAATTAGTGCCTCTCTACAGTTTGAGTAGTCTTGTGAATGATTATTGTGTAAAAATTCAATAATTGTAGAAACAGTAAGCTTGTTAGTTATTTTTAAGAAAGTGAGGAGGGGAAAATGAGGCTAAAAAAAGGTTTTTTTGCCGGAACGGTCGCATTGTTCATTGCATCAGTATCATCGGTTAGTTATGGTGAGGTAACCCAGAGCGAATTGTGCAAAAAGATGTGGGACAGCTTTCAGGGAATGAGGGCAATGACGGGGCTTGCAGAAGCCAATGATGAACAATTTGCAAATTTCTCAAAGTTTTCAAAAGAGATCACAGAACAAACAAATACTTCGTTGGCGAGTATCGCACCAGACAAGAATTACAAGGTTTTAGACGAAGAGGTACTCTATCATTCAAACCAGATTGATGAAGCAGCTGCAAACAAAGATCTAGAAGAAATCCAAGTACAATTCAGAAGGCTTGCCATTGCCTGCAGAAATTGTCATAAAATTTATAAGTCAGAACTAAAACTTGTTCCGTAACATTCTTACATTAGTCTTTGTATAAAATTGAGGAGGGGTTGTGTTATGAAAATATTTCGTTTATCATATATAGCACCTATCGTTGCCGGTTTAGGTTTATCTTTAACCACTTCAGCCTGGGCATTGACAGAGCATAAGGCTGGCGATACTACAAAGAGCCCATATACGATATTTGCTGGTCTTGGTTTTGCCGTACAGGAGAGCTGTTATTACTGTCATGGAAACGGCGGCAAGGGTACCGCAAAAGGACATGAATTTGGTGTACCTGATTTTACAGATCCCAATTTCCAATCTAAGATTACAGATGAAGGACTTGTAAAGCATATTAACCAGGGAAAGGGAAAATGCCCTGGATATCAGGGAAAAATGTCTCCTGAGATGATTGAGAAGATGGCGATGGTTGTGAGGAATTTTTCACAACCAGCGAAGTAACTATCAGCGGATTGCATTTATAATTCCGCTTATACTTAGCTGAAAAAAAGGCACATGAAATATGTATTTCATGTGCCTTTTTTAATCATTTTACGTCTTTACTATAAAATTACATTATCTTCGCCTGAAAGACCCGCTTCATTTGCTGCAACGCAAACTGGTGTTCTTTTTGTGTAAGCGCCGCAACGCAGTTCTGAGGCACAATTACTTTATAACCCCTCATATAAGCTTCGGCTGTTGTATACAAAATGCAAATATTGGTTACAACTCCTGTGATGATCAAATGAGTTATATTTAATTGTTTTAATAATTTATCAAGTGATGTCTTATAAAAACAGGAATAGCTTGTTTTCTCTATTATGTAATCTTCTTTCTGCGGCTTGAGTTGTTCAATAACATATGCGCCCTCCGTTCCCTTTACAGCATGATGTGGCCACAACTTGAATTCCGGATCTTCTTTTTTGTGCGCATCACAACAATAAATTATTGGGATTTGTTTTCTTCTTGCCTTTTGTATTTCTCTCCTGATGTTATTGACTATCGCTCTTGCGCTGGGGACTTCAAGCGGTGCACCCTCAGAGACAAAATCATTCAACATATCAGCAATGATAAGTGCATATGCTTCTTCAGACTCATACAATTTTCCCATGTTTTACCCCCGTATAAAAGACCTCAGATCCATTAAAAGTAAATTTGGCAAGATCTTCTGCAAAGATAACTTTTCCATTATAAATATTCTTAAGTTCGTTTAGCAAACTTTTATTATTGGTCACGACAGGGTCGCAAACTGGATAAAAGTGCGTGAGTATAAGTCTTTCACATTGTGATTCGTTTGCGATTTGAGCACACAGTCGAGGAGTAAGATGTCCCTCTACCTTTTGGTTATCAGGGAAAGAGCATTCTAGGATTAGGATGTTGACTCTTCTAGCAAGGGAGATGATGCCATCACAATAATCCGCATCACCAGAGTATGTTATTGTTTTACCATCAGAGGATTCTATACGAAATCCCACACTCTGCGAAGAATGCCTTATTGGCTCTACGGTAATCATCCAGTCTTCATAGGTTAGCATCCCTTTATTGATCTCTTTAAATTCTAGATCAAAACTTTTCGGCCTTATAGTCTCACCATACACCACCGCCAAACCCTCATAGAATGCCTTCAAGCCTACGGGACCCGTAATACAGAGAGGCTTAGTCCTTTTCGGTTCATTATACCGCATGGTAAACAGGATGGAGACGAGATCCAACGAATGGTCTGGGTGAAAATGGGAATAGTATATTTGATCTATATCCAGATAAGTGACACCCGCAAATAACAATTGCCGTAACGAACCGGGACCTGTGTCGAAAAT
Source organism: uncultured candidatus Brocadiaceae bacterium (assembly GCA_964589115.1). Taxonomy (GTDB): domain Bacteria; phylum Planctomycetota; class Brocadiia; order Brocadiales; family Brocadiaceae; genus JBDIVL01. The sequence continues at coordinate 7,406 of CAZPUD010000158.1, forward strand.
AAGATGTTTGTCTTTTATTTTTAACAAAATACATGGGTATGCCCTTTTTTTTGAAGGCATACCTGTACCAGAACCAATAATTGTTAGTTCCATTTTACAAAATTACTGCCGTCCATATCATCCGGTACAGGAATATCGAGAGACGCTAAGACAGTAGCAGCAACATCGATAATTTCCAAAGGCTGTTTCATAATATTTTTTTGATTAATGTATACAAAGGCATCGTCATAGGTATGCATGCCGCTAAAAATACTTTCACTCAGCAGCGTTTCCTTGTAAATAGTTCCCTTTATATCATAACCGTGTTTTGGTTCAATAACAAGATCTGGTGCCCTGTCGAAATATTTCCCACAATAAATATCCTCCCGCTTATGGATTTTATCGATAGTACTCGTTTTAGTAACAGGGTCTTTAAGTTCCTTCAATTTGGATATGAGGATATCTCTTAATCGCTCATATTCGTTTCCATATTCTATGCATCCATTCGGCTCTCTACCCTTCAGATTAACATAAATTCTCCCAGGGTCAAGACAGTAGGCTTTTGATCCGTTGCCTATATCGGATAAGGATTTCGGCGGCATTTTCTTAAAATGTAAAAACCGTTCCTCTTTGAGCCAATGGTTTAGGTAAACTTCCCATTTTAACGTGCAAAATCCATGGTCTGACAAAAGAATAAAAGTTGTATCATTATCGATATTTTTTACAATCTCACCAATAGCGGTATCTATTTTTCTATAGCAGTCGAAGAATAAATGGCTATACTTTGGATTTGTTTTTTTTAAATATTTCCAAAAGAAATGGTGTAGTCTGTCTGTCTCTGTAAATACCCCAATAAAAAGATCAAAAGCTTCGTTTTTTATAAAATGGAGAATTGTCTGTATCCTTTTTTCTAAAGTAAGGAATAAATCATTCAGAAAATCATCCTCCGACTCATTTATGAGCTGAGTATCTACATCAATTTTGTATCCCATTTTGCGCAAAACAGGAATAATCGATTTAGGAAATGTTGCACGGGTCAGGTCTATTGCTACAAACCCCGCAATTAGGATACCATTCATTTCTGAAGCTGGATATGTTGATGGTACATTGATTACAATAGATCTCTTACCATAATTACCCAGGATATCCCATATTGTTTTGCTCATCACATGCATCGAATTTGGATAATAGATGTCATATGTATGGGGTATTCTGTCCACAAAACCAAAAATACCGTGTTTTGCCGGATTTACACCTGTCATAAAGGATGTCCATGCCACAGATGATACGGCAGGATGTGTAGACTTCATTTCCCGAAGTGAACCCGCAGTTACCAGCCTGGACAAATTTGGGCATGTGCCTTGTTGTACTAATTTTTGGATAAGACTATAAGGAGTGCCATCCAGTCCGATAACAACCGTCTTTTTTCTCGTTTGAGAACCCATTTTCTATAATCTTATTCCGATCTCTACACCTTCGGCAACGGCTTCAAGTGCTGTCCGGCCTTTTACTGCATCACCAATAGTATAAATTTCTGGAACAAAACCCTGAATAGACAGCGCAAGTGCATTATTAGATTGGTGGAGTGTAGGAATGACGATGGCATCAAACCCTTCTAGTTTTTGGTCTGGTTCTCTTCGGCGGCTGATGATTATATAATCATGTCCAACTTCAGTTACCTTTGTATTAATATATAAATGTGCACCCATCTTTTTTAAGCGTTCACAAACATGGTAACGAGGGTGTGCAACCAGCTCCAGCCCAAGAACCCGTCTCATTTCAATAACGGTAATCTTCTTGCCTTTTGAAGCAAGAAAATCTGCAAGTTCACAGCCTTCCGGACCGCCTCCAACAATCGCTATATTGTTGCCAAGGGAGTCAGCGGATATGAATGCTCTCTTAACGTTAAGCACACCATTGGCCTGTGCGCCATTGATTTCGGCAGGAACATGGTTGGCTCCATGGGCCAG
>CAZPUD010000159.1:0-9347 GCA_964589115.1 uncultured candidatus Brocadiaceae bacterium
GCGTCTGCACAGTACCGTGCAGGTTTTGCAAGATCTGGTATGGCTATTCGGGGGTTCATGGAAAATGGAGATGAAAAATATATCAGGGAATATGAGTCCGCCCTTGCAATGCGTACCGGTGGTATAACACGGTTACAGTCACTGTCCAAAGATTTGCCGTTAGGACTTCAGGAGATAGTTGCAGGCATTATGAGGGATGAAGAGGTTTTCAAAACCCATCCGGAAAAGATATTTGCGATTAGAAAGGGAAACGATTACAGGCTTGATCTGAAACACCTGAGAGAAGAACTGGTCCCGCTGGTTACTGCCGTACAGAAAAATATCGATCATATAGGGACGAATGTTGCAAAACTGCTGGAAGACGATATCCAGAAGGCGTTAGGATTACAAAAATCAATGTGGTCCGGCGCCATACTTGCCATCGGCATTAGTATAGCAGCAGGAGCATTTATGACTATATTCCTCCCGCTAAGGATTGCAACTCTGTTTCGGAATATGGTTAACGAACTCACCTTTAGTGCTTCTCAGTTAGCATCGGCATCGGAACAGATATCGGCATCGAGCCAGAGCCTTTCTGAAGGTACCTCGGAACAGGCGGCATCAATTGAAGAGACTTCGTCGACCATGGAAGAAATATCCTCGATGACAAAGCAAAATGCCGATAATGCCGGAGAAGCAGCCAACCTGGCAAAAACATGCAACAACATGGCCGAGCAGGGCAATGGTACGGTCAATGAAATGGACGATGCAATGAAGAATATTTCCGAGAGCAGCAGCAAGATAGCCGATATTATTAAGATCATAGAAGGTATAGCCTTCCAGACAAACCTGCTGGCATTAAATGCAGCAGTTGAGGCAGCACGTGCCGGGGAACACGGAAGGGGATTTGCCGTTGTTGCAGAAGAAGTGAGAAATCTTGCTCAAAGAAGCTCCACCGCATCTAAAGATATAACAACATTGATTACCGATAGCGTAAAAAAGGCAGAAAACGGAAATGACCTGGTAAAGAAAACCAAGGAAGTATTTTCACGTGTAGTAACCCAGGTAAAAAAGGTAACAGATCTGGTAAATGAGATCGCTACAGCATCAGAAGAGCAGAGTAATGGTATAAATCAGGTCAGCAAGGCCATACAACAAATGGATCAGGTCGTTCAGCAGAATGCCGCCAATTCGGAAGAAACGGCATCAGCAAGCGAGGAATTGGCCTCACAGGCACAAGCGCTTAATGACCTTGTCAATAAGGTGGCTGCAGAAGTTGGAATGGCGGATAAAGAAGGTGCGGAATCGGGACCATCTACTAACCTTATAAATAATAAAAGAACGTCACATATTAAAAAAAGATTTTCACACCCTAGTAAGGGAATACCTTATTCCACAAAAGAAAGAAGCAAAGAGACAGTTTCAAAAAAACCCTCTTATGATGTACACGAAGGCACCTCATATCAAGAGGGCGGTAATAAAGCCAACCTTGTACATTGCGGGGAAAACCGTTTCGTCCATGAGCCAGGCGACGACTTTAAAGATTTTTAATTCACGTTTCATATCGTGATGTAGCCACAAAGATTTTAACCACGAAGGGTACGAAGAAGAACATATTAAGAAGTTTGTTATAGCAGTTCAGATCACCGCAAAGACGCAAAGTGCGCAAAGGAAAAATTTAAAAAGAAAAAGTGTCTTCAATAACGAAATCACAAAGTTTTTCAGAAATTTCCAGCGTCTACTTTCTAAAAAATAATACCTTTGCGCACTTTGCGGTGATTTGTTACGAATTTGTTTCTGATTTCGTGCTTCGCATTTTGGCTTTTCCGACTCGTTCGGGTTAAGCCTTCGGCTTATGAATATTTACTCTGAAAAAACTTCTTTTCTCTACAATTTTTTATGTTATGCTATTTGAAAATTTATCCTCTATGTGGAGTAATGGAGTTTTTTACAACAACAATCCATTACTCCAGTACTCCATGTAGAGTACTTCGTTCTCCATACGAAGGACTTTGTTTTCAGCTTTGTAGTGTCGGAAAGTTGTTGGATACGTTTCGTTTTTTCCAACCTACAGGGAAAATAACCTGCCATGCGAAGTAGTATTATTATAAAGATATTCGTCTCATTTCTATTGGTATCCCTGCTGCCAATAGGAGCCCTCATCGCATATAACGATTGGATGAATCGGGAGATTGTATATAACATGAAGGTGGAAGAGATTCGAAAACAGGCAGGTAAACTCGCGAAAAGTATTGACCGGGAAATTTCTTTAAGAAAAGAGAGGATACAATGCATCAGCAATAACTGCATAAAGGCCGCCATCAAAGAAACATTATCTCCCTCCGTCGAAAACTACTTCAGGACACGTATCAGACAAATCTCCGCTTCCGAATCAATCTTTGTCCTTAATGGACATGGAGAAATCATTGCCTCAAACACCCCTGATATATGGATAACAAATTACAGTAACCGGGACTTCTTTAAGGAGGCCATAAAGGGAAATACCTATGTCTCCGAACCTGTATTGGATCAGGGAAAAGGCTATATCTACTACAGCACGCCGCTCAAAAACCATAAGAAAAAGATTATGGGTGTCGTGGTAATGAGGCGCCAGGCAGAGGAGCTCTGGAGATTATTTGAAGAGGAAAAGGATTTCCTGGGGAAAGGGAGCTTGTGCATCCTCACTGATGGATACGGGGTAAGAATAGCCCATGCAACCGATAGAAGTTTAATATTTAAATCATGGGTTGAATTAGACCCTGATACAAAAAACAAGCTGGAAACAGAAAGCCATTACGGTGAAGATATAAAGGAAATTGGCTTTACTCATATACCCGAAGTTTCAAAGGCAGTATCTCAAAACGGGGGATTATATTTTATCCATCCTTTGATAATTAATACGGAAAATAATCATGGATACTGCATTCCACTCAAAGAAAAGCACTGGAAACTCATCTATACAGTACCTGCATCAACCTTTCTTGCACAGGTAAAGCATTTGACGCAGAATGCCCTGTTTTCTACAGGTATTGTTTTTATTGTCGTTATAGCTACGACATGGGTACTCTCAAAAAACTTACTACAGCCTATTAAGCGGCTTACCTATTCAGCTAACGAGATTGCCAATGGAAACCTTGATCATCCCATAACCAATGGATCACAGGACGAGATTGGAAAACTGATGAACTCATTTGAGATCATGAGGAATAAACTCAAAGGTTCTTATAAGGAGCTAAAGGATGCCAACGTCGAGGCAATACTCATGCTGGCAAGGGCATGCGAGGTGAGGGATGAAGATACAGGAAACCACGTAATGCGCATCAATTATTACTCGACAGCCCTGGCAATGGAAATAGGACTTGATGAGGATTTTGTCAGGGAACTTGGGCCTTCCAGTATTTTACACGATGTTGGAAAGATCCATATCCCCGATTATTTATTGAGAAAACAAAATCACTTCACCGATAGGGAAAGGGAAGAAATGGAAAAACATCCCCTTTACGGTTACAAGATACTTGGCGAAAAACACTTTTTTAAAATGGCGAGGGAAATTGCACGATGGCATCATGAGAACTGGAATGGCACAGGGTATCCTGATAAATTAAAAAGTGAAGTAATCCCTGTTTCCGCCCGGATTGTAAGACTGGCAGACGTGTATGATGCCCTTGTTATGAAAAGGCCTTATAAGAATGCCTGGACTGACCAGGAAGCATACGATGAGATTGTTAACCACAGCGGAATATATTTTGATCCTGATATTATCGATGCCTTTAAACAATTATTCAGGAAAGGTATCATGCAGGAGATTAAAAAGAAGTATACATAGTGCCGCGCAGCCGCAAATAAAATTATCGATATGGAATAGCGGAGTAGTGGAGTAGTGGAGTGATGGAGTGATGTGTTGGTTATCTCATTCCAATGCTCTGCGTTGAAACGAGCAGATACCGCAGAGTTGGTTCAATCGTCCACGATTGAACCGAAACGTTTTGCATGTCTAGTATGCCAGTAGGGTCAAGTGGTATTGGAGGAATGGATTATTATTGCGAAAAACTCCACTACTACACAGTCAACATAATTGTTAATAATAGTATCTGTCATTGCGAGGGCGTTTTTCCCCGAAGCAATCTCTTTATTTAGAGTTTCGAGTTTCTGGTTTAGAGTTTCGAGTTCAAACTCCAAACTCCAGACTATAAACTCTAAGAGATTGCTTCGGGGAAAAACGCCCTCGCAATGACATGCTATACCTCTTTTGATTATTCACATACCGTTACAAATAATGTTGACAGTGTACTACTCCATTACTCCATCGCTCCATTACTCCATCACTCCATGCATTTACCCCTTACCTTTCTGCTTTTCAACAGCCTCTGCCCGCCGTAAATAGAGCGGCAGCAGTTTGTCTGATTCACACCGCCGTCCGGACTCATACGCCTCTTCACCCAGCAGGGCTACGTATTCAGCTTTTGGTATGGCCTTTTCTTCTTTATCGATAAAGATATCTTTTTGCTGAAATATATCTTTATAAGGTGGCACACCGTCCCCAAAAATAATTACCGGACGTGGAAGGATAGATAACAGATCATGCGGCCGGATTACCAGAAATTCAGATATTCTTTGGTACCGGACACCTTCCAACCCATGTTCAAAGTGAACAGGTATAAATTTATATATACATGCGTAGACGTGGTTCCGTTTTGCGTCAAGGATGGGGCAAAGATGATATCCTTCTCCTGCAAGGATATCTCTTTGAAGCAGGCGTTCCATTCCCAATTTTTGTGAGAAGGGTAGTGTAATATGGCCAAAACTTTCAACCCGGTAATTTTCAGCTAAGACATCAAATACAGGAACGTCAATAACGGGTCTGTTCAATGCATAGGAAAGCGTCCTCGCACAGGTAACACCGATTCGCAGCCCTGTATATGAACCAGGTCCTATATCGACTGCGACAAGATCGATGTCGCCAGGCTTCCAACCAACTTCATTAAGAAGGGCTTTTATGGAAGGTACCAATTCTCTTCCGTGTCGCATACCAGCCCCAAAATCCCTGGCAACAATAATATGTTTATCCCTGCAAACGGCAATTCCCCCGATATTTCCTGATGTTTCTATTCCGAGTACTTTCATGGATACTGAGACCTTAAAAATATTAAATTAGGTTAGGGTTTAAAAGGCGAAACTTAAGGGCTTTTATTTTAACCCACCCCTACCCCTCCCAAGAGGGGACTTTTTGATTCCCCTCTTGGGAGGGGTAGGGGTGGGTTAAATGCATAATGAAAAACTTTGAAATCCCTATACGTAAATTAGGCCTTCGGCGACTTTTTTAATTTAGAGCGAAGTGACACTTCGCTCGTGGCGAAGCAATCGCCCGGGCGGGTTCAAATTTGTAACTTGAACCCCATGTTTTATATTGCCCATCATGTCTTCAATTGCTCACAGCACCGTTATCTGCATAAACTTATGGGTTCAGGGTTGCAAACCAATGTCATCAAGTTAAGAGTTATTTGATCAAAACAACCCCCTAAATCCCCCTTTGCTAAGGGGGACTTTTACGGCAGGTAGCTTAACTTAATGACATTGGGTTGCAAACCTGAACCCGCCGGAGAACACGGATAAAAAATTGCAATGGTAGAGACGCAAAATCTTGCGTCTCTACAAACATTTTATTAAAAATCCGTGTTTTATCTGCGTGAATCCGTGGCTGATAAGGTTCCCGGGAGTCGGTTCAATCGTCCACGATTGAACCGAAACATTTAGCATGTCTCATACGCCTGGAGTAAACCAAAACATACAGACCAATGCTAAACGCATGGTTCAATCTAAAAGATTGAACCAACCTTGGGAATTTATTGCCTATTTCAGGATAGCAAAAATAGTGAACAAATGAAACAGTGAAAATTGGGTAACTCTTACAAAGCATATAAATCAGGCTGCCTTTGGCAGCGACTTTTTGTTATACAGACGCAGGGACGAATCTTGTGTTCGCCCTCGCACGGCACAATTCAAAACGTTTATGTTTGTTTCCCGTTTGGGCAAACACAAGGTTTACCCCTACGATAGAACATCAAATCCCTATACCATAAAATTATACCTTCAATAAAGAGAAAATGATTGTAGAAAAGAAATCCCTTTGTTAATATTAGTGGTTGTTACCGCTTAATTTATCCAGTTTAGGGTTCATAATTATAGCTTAGGGCTGATTGTTTTACTTTCTCCGTACAAGAATACAGTAATATTTCACTGCAGAGGCACGGAGAACGCAGATAAATAATTTTATGAGAAACCGGAAGTTAGAGATTGGAAAGAGAATACGTCAAAATATTAAAAACCGAAAGGAGTGCTATAATACAGGATTTGAAAGTACGGCCATTTTTATCATTTAAGAGTAAACTACTGTTGTTCTCGCTGTGCATTTCTCTCATACCCATCTTAACAATCACCACGATACACTATTTCAGCTCAAGGGATACCTTAAAAAGCCAGATCTTCGATAAGCTAAGGGCAATTGCAGAATCAAAAAAAATGGATATTAAACATACCATGGAGGGTATGAAGATACGCACGGTAGATTTCAGTACGGATGGATACATAAAGGATAAACTCGAACGAATTATCCGTAAAAGGTCTCCATTAAAAATGCAGGCAACCCGTTTAAATCACTATCTTACAAAGTATAAGCTGCAGCTTTATCCTCACCTCATGACAATAATCCTTGTTGATACGGATGGAAAAGTCATCTCATCGACCAATGAAAAACTAACAGGCATGGATATGTCAGACGAAGATGTATTTAAGCAGGGGATAGAGAGGTCTTATGGTGAAACGTATATCGGACAATTACAATATATCCCTTACCTTAGTACAAACGGTATATTAGTATCTGCACCTATTTTCTCTAAAAGTAATTTTAAAGTAATAGGTGTCATTATTAACGCCTATAATCTTGTACCATTAAATGAAATTACTACCAATCGCGTTGGATTGGAGAAGACGGGAGAGGTGTATGTGGTCGGCAGGGATAAAATCATGCTTACCGAATCAAGGTTTGTGAAAAATGCACTCTTCAGGCAAGAAGTTGATACAGAGCCTGTACGAAAAATTATTAAAGAAGGTAAAGAGATGTCTGGTATATATCGGGACTACAGGGGGGTACCTGTCGTTGGTATCTCAAAGAATATCCCTGAATATGGATTTATCCTCATAGCAGAGATGGATAAGGACGAGTCCTTTGCATCATTAAGAACACTGGCTATTACATCATTAGTTCTCGGTGTTACCGGTACCGCTGCTGTTGCCGGTTTTGGAATAGCTTTTGTTATATCAACATCAAGACCTATAAGGGACTTAACATATGCAACGGCTGAACTTGCAAGCGGCCGTTTAGACCATAAGGTACCGATCGGCCGAAATGATGAATTCGGTATCCTGGCAAACAGCTTTAATACTATGACCGAAGAGCTTGCCAGAACAATCGCCCTGCATAAACAGGCAGAAGAAGAATTAACCCGGTATTCCCGTCAGTTAAAAAGGAGCAACGAGGAATTACAGCATTTTGCCTATGTTGCATCCCACGACCTGCAGGAACCGCTCCGGATGATATCCAGTTATCTCCAATTAATAGAGAAGCGGTATAAGGGAAAACTTGATAAAGATGTGGATGAGTTTATCAACTATGCCGTTGACGGAGCTAATCGCCTTCAGACAATGATAAATGCCCTGCTGGAATACTCGCGTGTAGATACCCGCGGCAGGCCTTTTGAACCTACAGACTGCGAGGCCATCCTTGAACGTGCCATAAGCAATCTTGAAGTGGCGATCAGGGAGAGTAAGGCTACCATTACCCATACTTCCCTGCCTACTGTTATGGCAGACGGCACACAGCTTTTACAGGTCTTTCAGAACCTCATGGCAAATGCGATTAAGTTCCGGGGCAGCGATGTCCCCCGCATTCATATATCAGCCGACCGCGCGGAAAAAGAATGGGTCTTTTCTGTGCGTGATAACGGCATCGGTATTGAATCTGAATATAAGAAACAACTTTTCAATATCTTTAAGCGTCTGCACGGCAGGGAGTATCCGGGTGTTGGTCTGGGACTATCTATTTGTAAAAAAATTGTAAACCGGCATGGAGGCCGGGTGTGGTTGGAATCGGAGCCGGGAAAAGGTTCCATATTTTATTTTACCGTTCCGGTCAGAGAAAAACCGTAGAGACGTCCCCGGCGGGGCGTCTCGTGTGTCCATGGGCCGTGATTCGTGGTCCGTTGTCCGTGATCCGTGACCCGTGATCCGTGTTGGTTCAATCTTGTAGATTGAACCATTTGTTTGGCATGGGCCTGTGTATTTTTGATTGGTTGCTAGCATTTGGAACATACTAAACGTTTCGGTTCAATCGTGGACGATTGAACCAACACTGAGAGCGCTCCTGGCGGGCGTCTCTCCATATGTATGGAGCTAATGGAAAAGATTTTCTTTGGATTATGGAGTATTGGAGTAGTGGAGTAGTGGAGTTTTTTCACAATAACAATCCATTTCTCCACTACTCCAATACTCCATTACTCCATGTATAGTACTCCATTACTCCGTATAAAGTATTTTTGTATTCTAAATCCAACTTAATTTAAGGAGGAAAAATAGTAGCGTTATGAATAATCAAGAAATAATGATGCCTATAGAAATTTTATTGGTTGAGGACAGCCCCGGTGACGTCCGCCTGACACAAGAGGCACTTAAGGAATCCAAACTGAAAAATAACCTGCATGTGGTAGGCGATGGCGCTGAGGCGATGAACTTTTTATATAAAAAGGGTAAGTATGCAGATATGCCGCGTCCGGACCTTATCCTGCTCGATCTGAATTTGCCTAAAAAAGACGGTCGCGAGGTACTTGCTGAAGTAAAGAGCGATGAAAATCTGAAATTAATCCCTGTGGTGATCCTGACTGTTTCAAGATCAGAGGAAGATATCCTGAGGTCCTATGGGCTCCATGCAAACTGTTACATCACCAAACCTATTGATTTTAATCAGTTCATCTCGGTGGTAAAAGCCATTGAGAATTTCTGGTTTAGTATTGTGAAATTACCTTCTAAATTATAATGTAAAAATTTCATAATAACAGGGCTACAAACAGATCGCCCCTGGTACATCGTCAAGATGATTCATAATAATACGAAATAGGTGATAGAGTATCCGTCATTGCGAGGGCGTTTTTCCCCGAAGCAATCCCTCTGAAGTATCCAGGAGATTGCTTCGGAAAAGACCCTCGCAATGACATGGTATACCTTATGGTTGGTTCAATTCACGTATCAAGTACGAGACAAGCTTGCAGATTGAACCATGCGTTTAGCATAGGCCTGTACGTTTTGGTTTATTCCAG
>CAZPUD010000160.1:0-9343 GCA_964589115.1 uncultured candidatus Brocadiaceae bacterium
TGATGGGTATTACACAGGGGAATATGGACAGCGCTGTAACGGTAAAGGGAACCGGAGGTGTTCTCACATTAAGAGAAACGCAGTTGTGGAAATCCCATGCATGTATTCGATGCGGACGCTGTATAAACAGCTGCCCCTATGGACTTAATCCCAGTGAGTTGAGTATTTCATGCGAGGCAAAAGAATTTAACCATGCGGCCGAAAACAACGTTATGGAATGTAAAGAATGTGGCTGCTGTACCTACATTTGTCCGGCAAAAAGACCCATTGTTCATCTTATAAAATTTGCAAAGACCGAAATAGCAAAACAAAAGATAAAGGGCTAATCTACAAGTTCCATGTCAGACCAACCACAAAATAATGCTCTCATTGTCAGTGCATCTCCTCATATTCGAGATATTGATAATATCCCACGGATTATGTGGGGCGTAGTACTTTCATTGATTCCCGCTGGAATTGCAGGTATGTTTACTTTTGGATATTACTGTCTGTATATTATCTTTCTCAGTTGTGTAACGGCTCTCATTACTGAGGCCTGTATTTTAAAGTTGAGAAGACTCCCCGTTGTAAACTCTATAAAAGACGGTAGTGCTATTGTTACCGGAATTTTATTGGCATACACATTACCTCCAGGCGTTCCATGGTATATCCCTGTGGTAGGCTCTTTTTTTGCAATTGCCGTTGTAAAACATGCATTTGGCGGATTAGGAAATAATATCTGGAACCCTGCCCTGGCAGCACGTGCCTTCCTGCAGGTGGCATATCCTGTTGCTATTAATTCCGGCTGGCGTACGGTACCTCACGGCATTGGTAATCTTGTCTATAATATTTCAAAAACCGACGCTGAAGGCAGGTTAGTAGATGCTGTAACACGGGCGACACCGCTGGCTAAGGAAGCAGGGGCAGAAACTTACAATACTATGCAGCTATTGATAGGAAATATCCCCGGGTGCATAGGGGAAACCTCTGCAATTGCCTTATTGATTGGTGGTGCTTACCTGATATACAAGCGATATATCAACTGGTATGTGCCTGTATATTATATAGCCACGGTTTTCGTTTTTGTTTTAATACTCCCTCCAAGGACTGCAACACCATGGACAAATAATCCCGTTTACCACATATTTGCAGGCGGGCTGCTCCTGGGTGCTTTCTTCATGGCAACTGATATGGTTACCTCCCCCCTCACAAAACGTGGGCTGGTCATTTTTGCCATTGGAGCCGGTCTGTTAACAGTTCTGATCCGTTTTTATTCTGGCTATCCGGAAGGCGTATGTTACTCAATATTACTTATGAATACTGCAACACCGATTATCGACAGGTTTACAAAGCCAAGGTTATACGGCACTACAATAAAGAGAGTTTAGAAGATGCAAAAAAAGGTACAATATACAGTTACTCTCACGATCGTTTCTCTTTTGGCATCTGTGGGGGTATCTTCAACTTTTCTTCTTACGAAGGATACTATCAAAAAAAAGGAAATAGCCACTCGTATGGAGGCTTTATATTCAGTACTTCCCGGCTTAGAGGATTCTCCCATGGAAGTCACGTCGCCAGATACCCCCGATCAGGACCGTGTCTATAAAGGCCTCAGCAAGACAGGTGAACTTATCGGCTATGCCGCATGCGGGGAAGCACAGGGATACTCGAGTAAAATTAAAGTTATGGTAGGAATTGATGAGAGTCTCGAAAAGATTCTTGGAATTGACATACTTTACCAAAATGAAACTCCTGGTCTTGGCACAAAAATGGTAGAAAAGGAAAGTACTTCTACTTTATGGAGTGTTATCTTTGGTAAGAAACTGGAATCAATTAATTGGGATAATGAGGATGCCTGGAAGTTACCACCCTTTAGAAAACCTGAAAGAATAAAGAAATTCGGGTTATCAAAAAGGGATAAAATAAAGGAACGGCCGTGGTTTCAGGAACAATTTAAACAAAAGACCTATAACCAGATTGTTGTGTCAAAGGTAAAGGATGCTGAGAAGATAACGGCAATTACAGGAGCAACCATATCCACACAGGCAGTAATCAATGCAGTAAAAAATGCCATTGACAAAATCAGAGATACCACCCGATTACCAACCTGGGAAATAAAATAGTTTTATTATTACTTTTCAGTATGAAAAATATTGAAGAAATCAAGCCTATTATTGAATGTTTAATATTTGCAGCCGAAGAACCCATTACAATACGCAAACTGGCAGAGATTATAGAAGGCGTTGACAATGCCCGGATTGAAGAGGCTATTGCACAGCTAAAAAAAGACTATGATATGCAGGGAAGGTCGTTCCAGATTGAAGAAATTGCCGGTGGTTACCAATTATTTACAAGATCAGAATACTATGAATGGATAGCAAAATTACGAAAAAAATCCGGAGAAACAAAACTCTCACAGGCTGCACTTGAAACGCTGGCTGTAATTGCTTATAAACAGCCCGTCTTAAGAGCAGATGTAGAAGCTATCCGTGGAGTTCAATCAGGTCAAATTATCCGGCTGCTAATGGAAAAGGATCTTGTCAAAGTTGTAGGAAGAGATGAATCGTTGGGGCATCCTTTACTTTATGGTACCACAAAAAAATTTCTTGAACATTTTGGATTAAAAGATATAAAAGACTTACCAAAGACTGAAGAACTGGAAGCCCCGTAGAGACACTCCGGAGGGGCGTCTCTGCAAAAAGACATAGTATCTTATTAAAAATATTTTTACCAGCGACATGTAGGGCAAACCTTTAGGTTTGCCTCCTTACTTAAAACAACTTAGAATAAATGCAAGGCTAAAGCCTCGCCCTACATTTCTCTTCCGGATCACTAAAAATTACATGCAATTTAATCAATTACACCCATGGCATGTAGATTATAAAAAAGCTATCCAGATCCAGGAAACTTTAAAAGATTTGGTAACTTTAAAAAAGCCTCCTGGAAGAGTACTCTATATAGCAGGTACAGATGTCTCCTACGATAAATACAGTGACCGTTTTTTTGCAGGTGTGCTAGTGTTTAAGTTAAATAAAAATTTAGAATTAATTGAAGAAGCGACAGCCGTGGACAAGGCGAGCTTTCCATATATTCCTGGCCTTCTTTCCTTCCGTGAAGCCCCAATCCTGCTTAAGGCATTTCATAAAGTAAAGAACGAACCAGATATCATCCTTTTTGACGGGCAGGGAATTGCCCATCCCCGCCACTTAGGTCTTGCATCACATGTGGGGTTAATTCTTGATAAACCTTCAGTAGGGTGTGCAAAAACACGTCTTATTGGTGAATACAGTGAAGTAGAAAATATCGCAGGGGCATATTCTAAACTTCTTTATAAGAATAAAGTCGTTGGAGCTGTACTCAGGACAAAGGCAAACACAAATCCTGTCTTTGTCTCTCCAGGGCACAAAATAAATCTGCAATCTGCAGTCCATATTACGATGAGAACCTGTAGAGGATACCGCATCCCTGAACCGATACGGCAGGCCCATTTGTTGGTAAATAAATTGAGAAAGAGTTTCGCATCAATTAAATAAGGGGGACTTTATCTATGAGAATAAAAGCTGTAGTCTTTGACCTGGATGATACCCTGTACGATTGTACTGGATCTCTTATAGAAGCATCACGACGACGTGCAGCAAAGGCAATGGTCGAGGCAGGACTGCCCTGCACGGAAGAAGAAGTCTACCAACTGCAAAAGGATCTTGCTGAGAAACACGGTCCATACCATCTGGTATTCAACGAAATTGTAAATAAATATCATGCAGACAATGAGCTTGTTAACATTGCCTATAAGGCATACAACAGTAGTGAAGTTTCTGAAATTAAACTTTTTCCAGATGTTATTCCTACTCTCATAGAGTTAAAGGACAAGGGTTATAAACTTTTCCTCTTAACCGTAGGCATCCATGAACGACAAGAAAAAAAGATACAAATACTGAAATTAAAACCATATTTTGATGAGATTGTAATCAATGATCAGGAAGTAGGTCCCCTCATGGAGGACTGTATTCGTGACCTTCTGGAAAGGCATGCTGTCAGCTTCAGAGAAGCCGTTATGGTCGGTGATAAGGTGCGAGACGAACTCCGAATTGCCAAATCACTTGGTATGGTTACTGTTCAAATGCTCCACGGAAGGTTTAAAAATGAGCCATCGATAAATGACTACGATAAACCAGATTATAAAACCAAACGTATTTTTCAAATTCCTACTATTTTACAACTCAATAATATGGGAAAAATACCTGAAAGGCTTAAAATAGTTGCTATCGGGGGTGGGACAGGGCTTCCCATTATGCTTGAAGGTTCAAAAACATATAGTAAGCATCTTACTGCTGTGGTAACTGTTACAGACTCAGGAAGGAGTTCCGGTGTTTTACGGGAGGAATTTGGAATACTTCCACCCGGAGATGCAAGAAATTGTCTGGTAGCACTTTCTGAAACCGAAGAACAGGAACGGGAACTCTACCAGCTATTTCAATACCGGTTCAACAGAGGTTCGCTTGAGGGAATGAGTCTTGGAAATTTACTGATGACTGCATTGACGGATATAACCGGCAGTTTCGAGCAGGCCATTAAAAAGGCCAGCAAGATACTGCACATTCGGGGAAAAGTACTGCCTTCTACCCTTGCCAACACCCATATTTGCGCAGAACTGGAAGATGGAACCATTGTAGAAGAAGAATTTAAGGTACGCGCCGTCGGGAAGGCGCCTATCAAAAATGTCTTCTTAAAAGATAGTGATGTTGCACCGCATCCGGAAGCTGTGGAAGAAATCCTTAAATCTGACATTATTATTATAGGCCCGGGCAGCCTTTATACAAGCCTTATTACAAACCTTCTGGTTCCTGGTATTAGAAACGCTATCCGGAACAGCAAAGCTACAAAAATTTATATCTGCAACATTGTTACCCAGCCCGGTCAAACGGACCACCATAAGGTTTCCGATCATATCAACTCCATTACAAAATATCTTGGAGAAGGTATCCTGGATTATGTCATCGTAAATAACAATATTCCACGCAAGGACATCCTCGAAAGATATCAGAAGGAAGGTGCCGAACTTGTTCTTATGGACGAAGGGGTTTATAATCTGAACGTAAATATTAAAAAGGCCGATCTGGTGGAAGACCTTAATCAAAAACGTATTCTTTGGGAAAAACAGGATCTGATTCGTCATGATCCCGATAAACTTGCCGACTCAATCTGCAGGGTATATGCAAATTTACCTCTATTAGCGATGAGTGAAAAAACATAGTATTGCCAAACGTTTATCATCCTATCACCCACACCAATAATACCTTATACTATTATTACACACTCCAATTTATTCAGACTAGGAGAATTGCAACAATTTGTTACAGAGAATTAAGATTTGACAAAGTATTACATAACAATTACGATACTATTTATATGGATAAATTACCAGTAAAAACACACTCGAGAACAGAATTTATTGATATAACAAGCGAAGTAAACAGAATGGTACGAAATCAGGAGGTGAAAGAAGGGGTATGTTATATCTATGTGCCCCACACCACAGCCGCCGTCACCATTAATGAGAATGCTGATCCTTCCGTCCAAAAAGATATCATACAGGAACTTGACAAAATAGTACCCTGGAATGGCCGCTATTCCCATATGGAGGGAAACTCGGCTGCCCATATAAAATCTACACTTGTCGGCTCCTCTGTTTCAATTCCCATTTCAAATGGTGAGTTGGCCCTGGGTACATGGCAGGGTATCTATTTCTGTGAGTTTGATGGACCAAGAAATAGAGAGGCATTTGTACAAATCGTAAAAGGTATGTAGCTGTCCAGGCAGCTACAGAAAGTAGTATCTTCAGAGATAAATTTTAACATTTTCGTCAAAAATATTTGAGTTTAGAGTTTAGAGTTTGAGATCTAAATATTAAACTAGAAACTAGAAGCAATTTCCATCTTGTTACTCTTCCGATTCGTTCGGGTTAGGAATTATAGATATAGAAAGAGTATTCTTTTCATTGATATGACTTATCATGGCATCCTCGTTAAAAATATCAAATCACATAATTCATCCGTTATAACTTTTCTCTGTATGCCCTGTAATGGGTAGATTAAAAACAGTGGGAAATCTGAAAGATGGACCGTATACAAAGGGAACAAAATTATATGCATGATCGTAGATGGAGTATAAAAGATGCCATAAAGGTTTTTCTGGCCTATATCATTCTTATGCTTGTTGGTATGCCGGTAATTGCACAAGTTCTTTATACGATCCTTGGTTATAATATTATGAATACCGCTGGAAACCGTCATATTGTCCTCTTTTTTTCCCTTTTTACAAATTTACTTATTTGCTTCTATGTATTTTATATTGTTGGGGTAGAATACCATCAACCGATCACGGCCTTAGGTCTATCAACTACAGATTTATCAAGCAATATAAAGCAGGGTGTCAAGCTCTATCTGTTTACACTTCCCATTATTATTATAGCTGGTTTCATTATCAATCTGATTTCCAGCTATTACGGTGTAACTCCAGACATGCAGGACGTTGTCAGGTGGGTATTAGAAGAAAGATCGCTCTTCATATTAATAAGTTTAGTGCTCTTTGGAATCATCGTCGCTCCAGTAATAGAGGAAATCATTTTCCGCGGATTCCTTCAAACGGCATTAAAAAACTCTTTTGGCGGGCGATACGCAATTTTGATAAGTGCAGCCCTTTTTGCCGGTGTACATATGGATTTATTTGCCTTCTTACAGATATTTATCTTAGGAATACTCTTAGGGTATTTGTATGAGAAGACACAAACCATTGCGGCTTCTATCGTCGTGCATATCCTGCATAATTCATTAACCCTGATTTTCTTATTATATTTTAAATATTTTTTAAAAGGAAAGATTCCTGCATTTTAATCATGGAGTAAAACCCTGGAGGCGTCATGTTTAAAGATGTAAATGAACAATTAGAAACCATACTACGCGGGACTGTAGATGTTGTTACGAAGGAGGAATTAACAAAAAAGTTTGAGAGGGCAGTAAAAGAGAATAAGCCGCTCCGTATAAAACTGGGGTTAGACCCGACTGCCCCGGATATCCATATCGGGAATGCCATTCCAATCCATAAGCTGCGCGCATTCCAGTCGTTTGGCCATACTGCTATACTTATTATCGGAGATTATACTGCCATGGTAGGTGACCCTTCAGGGGTTAACAAAACACGTCCAATGCTCTCACATGAAAAAGTCATGGAAAATGCAAAAACCTATCTTTCACAAGCCGGCAAGATACTGGATCTGGAAAAGACTGAGATCGCATATAACAGTGAATGGTTTAAAAAAATGACATTCCACGAGGTTATCCAGCTTGCCTCAAAAATGACTGTAGCCAGAATGATGGAGCGGGATGATTTTGCAAAACGCTACCATACGGGCATTCCTATTAGTATACATGAATTTCTTTACCCTCTCATGCAGGGCTATGATTCTGTTGTAGTAAAGAGTGACGTTGAACTGGGAGGAACTGATCAGCTGTTTAGTTTACTTGTGGGAAGAGAACTGCAGAGGGACGGAGGTACAGAACCGCAGGTAGCTTTGACTACACCTCTCCTGGAGGGTATCGATGGTAATAAAAAAATGAGTAAAAGTCTGGGAAATTATATCGGTATTACAGAATCTCCGCGTGAGATTTTTGGCAAGGCGATGTCTATTCCCGACAACCTGATGTGTAAGTATTTCGAACTTGCAACTGATCTAGGCATAGATGAAACAAAAAAACTGCTAGACCCTTACCAAACACATCCGCGTGCAGCAAAAGTTGCCCTGGCCAAAGCAATTGTCCGGCGCTATTACAACCATAGGGATGCCGATGCAGCAGCAGAAGAATTTGATCGCATTTTTAAAGAGCATGCACTTCCTGATAAAATCCCTGATGTTCTTATACCTAATAGTGAGTTAGCAAACAGTAAAATATGGATTGCCCGGCTTTTGGTTTTATGCGGTTTTGCTGTTACCAATAGTGAAGCACGCCGCCTGGTTGAACAAGGTGGAGTAAGTATAAATAATGAACTTATTCGGGATCCTAATCTGAACATTGAGATAAAACCCGATATGATCCTTAAAGTAGGAAAACGCAGATTTGCACACGTTGTTGTAGAAAAGTAATATGAGACGTTGATAAATTATGCCTTCAGCAATTTTTTATAACACCCATGTAGTGGCGAATCTTGTATTCGCCTGTATGGGAAACAAATAAGTACCTGTCCATAAATTATTGCACAATTTTTTATGTTGTTTGAAATGAGATTTTATATTGAGAGCCAAAAGACTTAAGAATATGTTCTACAGAACGAACTAAATGACGAAAAGAAGTATAAGCAGAAAAGGGTAACCATTTGTATTTCATCAACCGCCAAAGATTTTCAATAAGGTTGAGTTCTGGGCAATACGGTGGCAAATATTTAATAATAAGGTTCCTTTTAGCCCAGGAAGAAATATGCCGGATAAATTCCTTAGAAGTATGAATGGGGGCATTATCCAGAAGAACAAAAGTCTTCTTCTGTATATGATCGATAAATTGGTTAAAGCACGATATGATAACGGAAGTGTCAACTTTCCCTTCTATAACAAAAGGGTAGAGTGTATTCTGTCTGTTCAGAAAGCCCAACACATTAAGACGGCTACTACGAGAAGAGGGAATCCAGAGAGTTTCTCTAATACCTTGCCATGCATAGGGAACACAAGGCTCTAAAGAAAATCCTGTAACATCAAAATAGCGAAGATCAATTTCTCCGGCTTTTTCCAGTTGCTGAAGCTTCACAATCATTTGTTGCCTTTGATGATAGAGATGGGGATGAGGATGTTTTGAAGGGGATCTTTTTATTCGTTTCCATACAAAGCGAGCTCTTTTTGCAATTCGCTTAATCGTTTTCGTGCTTACTCTTTTAGCGGTTTCCTGCTGGATGGTAACAACGACCTTTTTTAAATCTCTGGGATATTTTCTGAGATATCTTAAAGCTTTTTGCTGCTCTGCCAGGGTAAGGATACAAGGACGTCCACTTCTGGGAAGATCGTAAAGGCCAACTAATCCTAAGCTCTTCCAACGATTAATCCAAGAAGAGACACTTCTACGATCCACTTGATAAATCTTAGCAATTTCGCTCAGGGAAAACTTTTGATGACTCAAGAGAATGCTATGAGCTCGCATTCGAACCCATCGAGAGCTATGATGTTGATACATTTCTTGTAATGTCTGAACTTCTTCTTGATTAAGAGGAGATACATACTTCATAATTCTTTTTCCTATGAATATTCTTCAAAAATTAACTGCTTAACTTTATATTACGAAACCTCCTCTATTTATACAAATATTTATGTACAGGTACTTAT
>CAZPUD010000161.1:0-9333 GCA_964589115.1 uncultured candidatus Brocadiaceae bacterium
TAATAATCTTATTTACAGACGGGATATATAATATCGGTATTTCTCCCGTCAGACCACTACGCCTGTTGAAGAGAATGGGAATAAAGGCATATGTGGTTGCAGTTAAGGCATCCGATGTTACCGGTGTTGACCCTGAAGTTGCCGCCCAGCACATAGAAGAATTGCAAGAGGCGGTCGAATCAACGGGGGGAAAGTATTTCCATGCTGAAAATTTTGAGGAGGTTGCTAACTTCTACAATGAGATAGATAAGATTGAAAAGGATAAGATTATTGTTGAAAGTATCTCAAAGAAGAAAGATCTTTTCATTTATCCTGTAATTGCCGGTTTGTTTTTTCTTTTCCTTTTTATTTTTGTTGAAAATGTTTGGATACGGATTCCGTAGCACATAAAAACTTGATCAGGAAAGAAGCTTCGTAATAGTTCACCACAGAGGAGATAATTATGTCTAAAAAAAGTTTAATACAAATATTAATTCTCGTCATCTCATTTGCCTTTGTACTTTACGGTTATGTGCACTATAAGAAGTACAGTACAATAGTACATCTGGATGAGAAAATCAAAATGGGAAAGTATCATGACGCCTTAAGCACTATTCAAAATCTGCAAAATTCTTCAATGATAAAAATTTTAGAAAAATTAGAGAAAGAAGATCCAGTGATCTCATATAACAAGGGTGTACTGTATACCTTGCTGGAAAACAAGAAAAGCGCTGGAGTTGAGTACCGAAAGGCTATGGAAACAAAAGACCCTGCCTTAAGGGCAAGGGCGATCTATAACAATGCAAACCTTATTGCAGCCGATATGGATTTTTCTACTGCTGCCATGCAATATGCCGAGGTACTGAAGATTGATGCTAATGATTTCCAGGCAAAGAAAAACCTGGAAAGGATGAGGTTAGGTGAGCAGCAGTTTAACACTATGTTTAGTCCGGAACAACAAGAACGTGAGGACAGGATTGAGGCATTGAAACTCATTCCCTGGGGTACAAAATACAGATATAGTGGGGAACAAAAGATAAGATGGTAATCTAAGGGAATTATATGCTATTTTTCAATTACGAAGAATATAAAATTATTGTTTATGCCTTGTCATCTTTAGTCTTCATTTTGCATTTATTTCTTTACCGGAGAAAGGGTGCATGGCTAAAGGCCTTTGGGCAAAAAACACTTATTAACAGATTTAGTAAAATCCCCAAATTGTATCGAAATCTCCTAAAAGCAGCCAGCATTAGTATAGCCTGTTGCGTTTTAGGGCTTGTAATCTTGCAGCCAAAATGGCAGACAACTCAGGACTATTATGAAAAAGAAGGGTTAGAAATCGTTTTTGTACTCGATGTTTCTATCAGTATGCTTGCTGATGATGTAAAACCCAATCGCTTACAGCGTGCAAAGATGGAAATATCGAATCTCGTCCAGGGGTTGGAAGGAGACCGTGTTGGTTTGGTAGTATTTGCAGCAAGGGCATTTTCACTCTTACCATACCCTACAAATGATTACGATAAGGTCTTTTTGCGTATACTAAATATGGTCAATGAGAGTTATGTGCGCTTTGTACCATATGGTACAAATATCGGTAATGCACTTATTCTGACCATGGATACATTTAGTAAGGAAAATACAAAGAAGATAATAATCTTTCTTACCGATGGTGAAGAACAAATCATTACCAGAAGTCAGGTTGCAGAGGCAGTAAAACTGCTGCTTGAGAGGAAAGATATTTCTACATATATCATTGGGATCGGAGATCCTAATAAGGCATCTACGATACCTAAGAAAGATAAAGAAGGGGATATAACAGGTTATGAAGTTACAGAAGATGGAGAAATTATTTATACCAAACCTAACCCCATATTTCTAAAAGAAGTTGCAGAAATAGTGGGTGGAACCTACCAACATGATGCAACAGGTAATGAACTGAAACACATCTTCAAACAGGTTATTGACAAACACAAAAATATTATAGGGATTAAAAAGAAAACCGTCGTGAGAGACGTCTCACAGTATTTTCTCGGTGGTGCACTTGGGCTGCTTGCATTATTCTTTATCCTGTAAAAACAGGTCAATAAATTAGACCTTCGGCGGCTTTTTAATGTAGAGATGTGGTTGGTTCAATCTTGTAGATTGAACCATTCGTTTAGCATAGGCCTGTACGTTTTGGTTTACTCCAGGCATATGAAACATGCTAAACGTTTCAGTTCAATCGTGGACGATTGAACCAACTCCGGGTAAGTTGATAGTTGATAGTGAATAGTGAATAGTATATAAATGGTTGTATAGCTATATAGCCATTTCACTATTCACTTTTTACACACCCCTTAGTCTCCCCTTTCCGAGAGGGAAACAAGGATTGAAATTCCTATACATTAAATATATCGAGGGTCTTTAAGGTACGATAAGGGAGGAGATCATACCTCAAAAGGCCCTCAATATATATCCTAACCCTGTAAATTAAAAGTCACTAAAAGCATCCTTGTCCATTGGAATAATCTCATCTAAGCCTGACTTCGATGTATGTCTCTTGCCATATTTCTGAGATTTCTTTATATTTCCGTTTCCAATCTCATTTTTTTCATCACAGGTGATGCGTTCATGATATGAGCCATTCAATCCTTTCTTATCGGCCTCTTTTGATGTTTGGGTAATTCTCTCTATTTCATATTGATTTCCGGGTACCGCAGCGGATTCTTCTTCTATATCTTCCTTCTTATTCCCAACTTCAGCAGCAATTTTCTCTACAAGTGCGAGCAGACAATTTGCTTGTGCAGATAACTCCTCGCTGGCAGCCGCCGCCTCCTCTGCCGTTGCTGCATTTTGCTGAACTACCTGATCCATCTGGTTTATGGCTTTGCCAACCTGTTCAACACCCTGTGACTGCTCTTGTGATGCACTGGCTATTTCATTTACCAGATTGGTTACCTTTCTCACATTTAACACAATTGCCTTTAGTGCAACTTCCACCTTTTTAGTTAGTTCGGCACCATTTCCTACCTTTTTCACACTATCTCCAATAAGGTGTGCCGTTTCCCTTGCTGCGCTTGCACTTCGTTGGGCAAGATTCCGCACCTCTTCTGCAACAACGGCAAATCCCCTGCCATGTTCTCCTGCCCTTGCTGCTTCTACCGCAGCGTTCAATGCCAGTAAATTGGTCTGAAATGCAATTTCATCAATTACTTTAATAATATTTGCAATCTTTCTGCTGGTGTCGCTAATTTCACCCATTGCCGTATTAAGCATCCCCATAGCATGATCGCCTTCTTCGGCTGATGTATTACAGAGATTTGCCAAGCCAGCAGTCTCTCTGGCATTATCGGCGTTTTGTTTGACCATGGAAGAAATCTCCTCCATAGACGAAGATGTCTGTTCAATTGAAGTGGCCTGCTTACTGGTACCCTCCGCCAGACTTTGGCTTGATTCCGAAATTTGTCCGGCTGCTGATGCAATTTGGGATGAACTCTCTGTAAGTTCGGCAAGCAATTTCTTAAAAAGACCGGATATTTTGCTGGTTATTCTGAGCACCACAAACCCAAGCCCTAATACAAATCCGACAGCCCCAATACCAATAGCAAAATTTATCTTCTTCAATGCAATTGCCGGAGCAAATGCCTCATTTTTATCAATCTCAGCTATTATTGCCCATTTCAAATCATTCATACCCAAAGGTGCATAAGAGCTTAGCACTGTTTTACCGCGGTAATCCTTTAGTTCCTTACAGTCACTTTTACCTGATAAGGCATCAGAAACGGCCTCTGTCTTTATCTGATTTACCAGGAGCGTCCTTTTCTCTGAAAATCTGGAGTCGGACCTCATAAACATGTCTTGACCAACAATATACGTTTCACCGGTCTCCCCCAGTCCTGTTCTTTCTGTCATAATATGATTAATCTGACCAATCGGTATCTGAAGTGCCAACACGCCTGATTTATTAAATCCATCGTTTATCGTTGCCGCTATAAATGCAGCCGGTGCAAAATCGGAAGGTGCATAAGGTTCAAAGTCTATCATTTTTACAAAGCCAGGTTCCACACTATTGTTGACTTCCTTAAAAAGCCTGGCTAAATTCGTATTTGCGTATGGCCCTACAAGAAGATTTGAAGCAAAATCGGGTTCTTTACAAACAGTATATAGTATATCACCCGTTTCAGCGTCGATTAGGAAGATATCGTAAAAGCCGCTCTTCTCTAATAAATTTTTGAAAAAGGGATGGTACTCCGCATGTAAATTGCTGTACCCGCTTCCATCAAGCGCATTAAGATACTCTGCGGTCTTTTTTTCTTTTATATAAGGATTTTTTATAACATAAAGCTCATGCGCCTTTTGTGAACCTATCTCTTGGAATGCGCTCTTAAAATCTTTTACAGCTTCGCTAATGGTAGGAACACTTGACAACGCAGATACCTGAGAACTTATTTTTTCAAAATATCCTTCTATTTGCCTCTTTTTTATATCCCGTACGGATGTCAAATGCTGAAAGGTTTGTTCGTGAAGAGACTTATTTGCAACATTGTAACTAAGAAAACCACTAATAATTAAAGGCAATAGACCGGCAACGATAAACAGCATCAGTATCTTTACATTAAGGGTAATTTTCATTTTTTTCCTCCCATAAATTTTTAAAAATTAAATTCTTTACCCTTGCAAATAATAACAAAACAATAATTCAGCATAAAAAACGCTGATAGAGTTATCATTGTCAAATAGAGGAAAACTTCAATTATTTAATTTTGTAAAGATACAGACTTAATTCATCAGAAAATGATTACCATTGCAAATCCACGTCAAAATCCCTGCATTATTGTTAAAATTGAATTAAACTATCACCAAGAATTACCAACCAAAATTTGATCAAATAAAATGTGACTTATTATATTATATATGATTAGCTTTATAAAGTACTTTTTTAACTTTTATTAAATTTAACGGATAAGAATTTCAACCTTGTATGATATGGGGATTTCAACCCCTACGCTGAAATGTTTTATCAAAAAAAGCGACCACAAACCTAATTTAATCATCTTATCTATCCCTATTATCGGCAGAATATTAAAAAAATTTATTATAAATAATGAATAATTTATCCATACTAAACCACAAGCATCTCATTTCCACTACGGTAATTTTATATTGCTTTTCCAATATCCAGACAATATAGTATTGTCGTGTAAATACTTCCCATTTTATGCGGAAAGATTATGATTTGTAGCAGCAAGGTACCGTTGTTGCTACAAGGAAAATATTTTGCACCTCCTGTATCAGGCACACATGAATGTCTTTTCAAAAGCTAAACTGTTACCGAAATTTTATGGCATGATACTATCGCGTAATGGTTACTAAGAATAAAAAGAACATTCTCATCGTAGATGAAGACGGGGATATAAGAGATCTCCTGCAGCACACCTTAGAAGAAATATGATCTCTTACATCGGTCTGAGGCTTCGCCTCGCTAGAAATAAGATTTAGGTTTTTGTAAGAAATAATATACACCATGCGCCTTTTTAATACTCTGAAACAAAAACTCATTTTTTATCTAATCCTATGCTCCATATTGCCAACAGCAGCAATCTTTTTTTCTATCACCTATATGGGAAACAGGATAGTTAAGAATCAGATATCCAATGAACTAAACGAATTAGCCATCTTATTGGAAGGTCATCTGAATCAATTCCTTGTTGCCGGGAAACAGATATCAAAATTAATCGCATCGGAAATATACATTAAAGAAGAACTTGAATTGTTCAACAAAGATGAATTACCACTAAAATCAACACAAAAAAGCCTATCCCAGTACTTACAGAGTAAATGCAATTTACTGAACGGTATATTGTCAATAACAATTCTCAACAAGAAGGGAATCGTAATTGCATCAAGTAATAATAGGTACCTTGGTCATGACCAATCAGATAACTTGCACTACAAGATCGGGAAAGATATACCCGCTGTGAGTGATGTATATTTTTCAAAAGAGTATCAGTGCGGAGTCATTGATTTTATTGCTCCCGTTTTAAGCGATTACAAAGACGCTTTTCTTGGTCAATTAATAGTACAGATTGATAAATCTGAACTGGATAAAATAACCACAGGAGATCTGCACTTAATATCTTATAGAAAAAATACAGAAAAGAACGTTAAAGAAAAAAAGGAGATGACAACCGTAAGACGCGGTGGAAACAAACTCATAGTCAGTGACGAAAACTACAGCAGCAAATCCCGAAAAGAGATGCAGGAAATTATCAGAAAAGGCTCTACACGCGAGGCATATCTTGTCAATAAGGACAAACTCATGGTCACTGCATCAAGATTCATGCAGGATACCTTCCTGAAACAACCTGTTAATACCGGGGCCGTTACCTATTCTATTGATAATCAAAAGCCATTCTCCGGTATTTGTGAAGACTACCGGGGCGAAAAGGTATTAAGTTTTACACGGTTTATCAAAGAACCGGGATGGATACTTATTGTAGAAACCGACTTGCATGAGGCGCTTCTCCCCATAAAAAAGGGCCGTTACTTTGCCATGATGGCTTTTGGAGGCAGTTTTAGCTGCATTATCGTATTGGCTTCTATCGCGACCCTCCGCATTACCAGGCACGTGCTCTTAGTAGAGAAGGCAATCAAGAACATATCAAGTGGTAACCTAAATACTCATGTAGATTATAATTACCAGATAGGTGATGAATTAAAAAATTTAACAACCTCGCTCAATGAAATGACCACGGCAGTAAAAGAATCGAAAGATGCCTTAAGAAATCTTTTTGATGCCGCCAATGACCCCATGTTTATTATTAGTGACGGGGAAAAAATCACAGACATAAACAAACGGGTAACAGAAATATTTGGTTATGAGAAAGAAGAATTGATTGGAAATAGCATTACCAGAATACTAGGAACACGTTACATTCCTTTTGTTAAACAGGCCATTGCATATACATGGAATTTACCTCCAGGAAAAAAATACCCTACATTTGACGTTTCCGTGGCGACACGTACCAATAAAGAAGTGGTCTGCGAGCTTGATTTAAACAGAACCGCTTACGGTCTCCAACCACACATGAGGGATGTCACAGAGACTAGGAGGCTGGAGGGTGTTCTTGAGAAAAAGAATCAGGAACTGGAGGAGGCATTAAAAAATTTGAAGGAAACACAGGCGCAGCTGATACAAGCGGGTAAACTTGCAGGGATTGGTGAACTGGCAAGCGGCGTCGCTCATGAAATCAATAACCCCCTTACGGCAATCATGGGACACGCCTTAAGACTACTCAGAAAAGTGGAAAGTAAAGAATTAAAAGAGATAAAGGCGCTGGAACCCTTCCAAGCCGAACTAAAAATCATTACTGATGCATCCCTGAGATGCAAGAGGATTACCGACAGCTTGCTAAGATTCTCCCGCGTATCTACAGAACTAAAAAGTAATAATATCAACCTGAATACTGTTATTGATGATACCCTTATCCTTTTGGAAAATACATTAAGACAGAAAAAGATAAACCTTACCAAACAATTAGACCCCAATTTGAAATATATAATGGGTGACCACAATCAATTACAGCAGGTTTTTACAAACATTATAAACAACTCAATCCATGCAATGGCGCGTGGTGGCAATCTCCTTATTGCTACAGGAGAAAAAGTAATTCATTCAAATCCATCCTTTCTTACAGTAGACACAGAAAAGGTGAAGACATACGTGGAAATAGAATTTACTGATACGGGATGTGGTATAAAAGAAGAGCACATCTCAAAAATATTTGACCCTTTTTTTACGACAAAAGAACCGGGCAAAGGAACGGGATTGGGACTTTCCATTAGTTACCGGATTGTTAAGGACCATCACGGATGGATTGACGTAAAAAGCACCTTAGGCAAGGGAACTTCGTTTTTCGTTATACTGCCAGCTAGTACACTGTCAACATAATTGTTAATGATAGATTATATAGTATCTGTCATTGCGAGGGTGTTTTTCCCCGAAGCAATCCCTTTTGAAGTATCCAAGAGATTGCTTCGGAAAAGACCCTCGCAATGACATGCTATACCTCTTTTGGTTATTCACATACCGTTACAAATAATGTTGACAGTGTACTAGTGGAAATAAAATATAGCTAAAATACCTAAGAGGCAACTAACCTGATATAAGGGTCAAGTAGCAAGAGTCAAGGTTTACCAATCTTTTTCCTTGCTCCTTGCCCCTTGTAACTTGATCCTAACAGGGACGTTGGGTTTTCTGCCTCAACCCAACCTACTATGTCATATTGATAAAGCTGCCGGAGGCTTAATTTAAATATGGTTACAACTAAAAAGATACTGGTTGTAGATGATGAAGAAAGTATAAGAAACCTCCTGAGACTTGTCTTAGAAGAAGAAGGATTCGAAGTTCAAACAGCAACGAACGGAGAAGAAGGCATTAAAAAGATGCAGTCTGAAATTTTTGATGCCATTCTTACCGATATAAAAATGCCTATTATGGACGGCATCGAATTGCTGAAAACCGCAAAAATAGTCAACCCGGATATTGTAGCAATCCTGATGACAGGATATCCTAGCATCGAGACGGTAAAGGAGGCACACAAATTACTCGCATTTGACTATATTGTTAAACCATTTGACATAAATGTCGTAATTAATTGTATCCATGCAGGGTTAACCAGACGTCAGACTGCACAAGAATTAAAAGAACAGGTACAAAAACCCAGGATTTTAATCGTTGATGACGAACCATTAGTAACCAACCTCTTTGAAATCAGCCTAAGGGAAGAAGGATATTCAGTTGTGATTGCTACCAGTGGAAAAGATGCGGTAGAAAAATTTATGTTTGGTAAGTTTAACATTGTAATAACAGATATAAATATGCCGGACATGGATGGTATTACCTTACTGAACAATCTGAAAGCTGTCAAACCTGAAATTATCGTTATTGTCATCACAGGATATCCTTCAGTGGATTCGGCAATAGAATCCATGAGGGTTGGCGCCTATGACTATATAACAAAACCCATTGATCCAAATGTGGTTTTAAATGTTATTAACCGGGCATGGGATAAGCAGTCGCTAGAACTTCAAAAAGAGGAATTGTTAAGGCGTCTTCAGGACACCAACCTTCACCTTGCGCAGGCTAATGAGAAGTTAAAAGAACTTGATGTATTAAAGAGCCACTTTATCTCTACGGTATCTCACGAACTGAGAACTCCACTTACCTCTATAAAGGGATCTATTGGATTGATATTAAATGGCGTTACAGGAGATGTAAATGAAAAGGCAAAAGAATTTCTCGATATCTGTTATAAAAACACCGACAGGCTCATTCGGTTAATTAATGACCTCCTGGACATTCAGAAGATAGAA
>CAZPUD010000162.1:0-4680 GCA_964589115.1 uncultured candidatus Brocadiaceae bacterium
ACAAATGATATACCAAAGGCTGCATATCCAAGCATGTAAGTAACTACATGGACTAACATCCAATTGCTCTTTAATGCCGGCATGATTGGTCTAATTGTATCGTCCTGGAGTGTTGCATAAAGCAGTATTAACATGGTAAGAACTGATGCCAGTGCACCTACGACCTTAAAGTCATACACAAACTCAAATATAATATAAACAAAGGCCGTGCAGCATGCATAAAATATGAGTGATTCGTATAGATTGGAAAAAGGCGGATGTCCTGCTTCTATAGAACGTTTTAATACCAGAGCCAAATTAAAGCAAAAAGCTGCAATTATTAACCCTGTAGATACCCATCTGGTACCGGATGATCTCCATATCTCCCTTACTATGTATGCAACTGATGCCATTACGTATAAAATTAAAGTTATGTTAATTAAACTCATCTAATTATTCACCTCCGCCTCTCTTTTTTGTCTTTTCCGTAAAAATGGCTTTACATAAAATATAAATACTACTCCAAAACATAACGCCCCGAAACCTGTATAAGCAACAGGAATGCCAGGATCTTTAGAAATCTGTAAACCAGAAAAAGCGCCGGCATCAGGATCATAACTCGACTGATATATAACATATCCTTTATGTTTTAACGGATCGTTCACCCTGATAGTTTTTTCTACAACTGTTTGACCGTCCTCCACAATCCGCAATTTACTCGTAAAATGCTTAATTGATTCGCCGGTTGACTCATAGAGAAGCGCAAAATTGTTATCGGTATACCAGGTAGCATAGGGATTGCTGGAAAATAGCCAGTCTTCTACTTTTCCTCTCGGCCCTTCAATTTCAACAAGAACAGCGGGTACTCCAACTTTATCGGACTTCTTAACGACTTCCTGCTTGAAATCAAACGATGGAAAATAATCAGAGACCATAACCTGATGATCTGTACCCGGTATTGTATATTTCTTTTCTAACTCCCAGGGTGCAGTATCAACAACACGTTTATCTTTTATATAGACAATTGCCTTTTTATCCTCCGGAGATTGTAAAATCCTTACGGTGTTTTTAGCCATATGTGTACCGGCAATTCCGCTGCAGGTTAATTTAAGATTTTTGTATTTAGAAGGATGCATCTTATCCCAATCAGGAAATTTTTCGAATATCCACCTGGTCTCAGGACCTTCCGGACCATTAATCTCTACTTGAACAGCAGGATTATCAGGTGGTTGTTCGTCTAGAGGTCGTCTATCTCCATAATTAAGTACATATTGCAACATACTTACCGTATAATCAGTCCCTTCCAATCTAAAGGCCTTGTTTATACTCACAGGGTATTCCTGAGATAATCCTATATCAGGTATCGCAACAGACAATTTCGGGGTAGTAATTTCTACCGAATTAATAGATTTATCTAGTTCCTCTTGAGAAGATAACCAGACGTACTCAATGCGCAAGTTTTGTTTTTTTTCATCATAAGAGTTCCGCTCGTGTGCCAACAACCAGCCTTCTGCTGCAACATGATCGGAACCAAACAGTTTTACAAAAACGGCAGGATTATCTGGCTTTTCTGATACGTTTACCGCATCCTGTATCAATTCTGCATCCGGAATATAATCCTTAATTGCTACTTTATAATCCGTACCAGAAATCCTGTATCTTTTTCCGGGCTTTACTTCCAGTACTTTTTGGCGATCTTTACTCTTTACATATGAAACCAGTTGGTATTTCGGCTCATTTTTTTCAAGGATAAAATCATCTAAGGCAATATTAAAGGGTAGATCCTTCTTAATATAATCTACTTTTCCCTGCCGGTTAATTACTTGTGTGAGGTAATAATTTACCGATTTTCCCTCATAAACGTTCACACCACCTTTCACACCCAGTTGGAATTTTATAACACCACCAACCAAGATTAAAATAAGGCTTAGGTGGGTGAGTATGAAACCAGTCTGCAGAAAGGTATTTCTCCATCTTTTAATAGTACAGCAAATAAGATTGGCACATAATAATAATAAAAGAAACGAAAACCAATAAGAGTAAAATACATTATTTAGCTGGGTTATCCTAAAGAAAGTTGCCAACCCGTAGCCATATCTTGCGATGTATTCATCCTGGGTTCTCTCCTGTAGGATTACGGTTCCCAGTATACAGGCTACAACCATAACTAAAATAATTATTACAGCAAGTTTGACGGAGCACAAGAACTGCCAGACTTTATTCGAATCGTCTTTTTTGATTTGGGTAGATGGTGGTACCTTGTTTCCCTGTTTAAAATTATCTTTTCCCTCTGCTCTTATACGAGATTGGCCTTTTACATTCTTCACGTTAACTAAATCCATATCAATTTGATAACAGTAAATAAAATTAAATGGTCAAATGAACATACTATACTCTACAAAAAATACAAACCACATGGTCCAACTTTTAATACCCTTGAAGTGATGAAATCTTTTGGATAGTACTTGGGGTTGTTTTGAAATTTGGTTTGCGAATTGCAGATAAAACAGAATAGTTGTATCTAATCCAATTTATAAACCAATGTCTCTTTTGGACAGTCTTCTCCACCATCGAAAAGATACTCTTTCCACAAACAACTTATTTTTCTTCAATATCTTCCAATATTAGTGTTGTTTCTTCTTGCTCTTCGGTTAGTGAAAACCCTTCTGATTGAAATTCCTGATCAGTAAATGAGGCGCCTTTAGGCGGTAAAGAAGTAACTGTCGGTAATATTAAAAATTCTACCCTCCTATTTTCCTTCTTTCCTGCAGAAGTGCTGTTAGACGCTATTGGTCTGTTAGGGCCAAAACCGGCAACATGGACCCTTTTCTCCGGCATTCTCTCACTTTTTGTTAAGAAGTGAAATACACTAAGCGACCGGGCAGCGGATAAATGATGATTTGAGTCCCACAGATGTTTTGTCCGTACAATCGGGTCAGTATCCGTATGGCCATCAATCCTGATTGAAATTGAAGGATTCTCACGAAGGAATTCCACCACTTTCCTCAATGCCTTCTCCCCGTTAGGTTTTATAGTTGCCATACCGGAATCAAACAATATCTTCTCGGGGAAAAGGAGTACCGGACCTTCAACGGTGTCTCTTACAGTTACGCCCTCGCCAATAGACTTCGCAAGTTTTCTCAGCTTATTCATTTCTTCTTCACTTGACTTGAGTTTGTCTGATAATGATGAGAGTTGCCTCTTAAGGCCTGTGATTTCTTCCGATTGGTCTCTTATTGTAATTGCCTGCCTTCTATTTAAACTTCTCAGTTCATTTAACTCAGCACAACCCGACATACCCACAAATGCTAACAAAGGGATAATCTTTATATATTTACCATATTGAAACATTTTTTTCCTCCAACAGGAGTAGGTATAGAATAAAAATTTATATACTGTTTGTCTATGGTCAATTACATGTCAATAATAAGGTATAGACTATAACATCTCATATATCTGTTTTCAAGGGTTTTTTCTATAGAATTTTATTTTTCTGCGGAGTAAACGTTTCAATTATTTGTAAATCTTATCAGGATCAAAAACTTTACTTTCCGTAATTTGGATACTATCTGTTTTTGGTACATATTCCCGATAAAAACATGTTTTATAACCGGCATGACATGCTGCTACGTGCTGTTCTACTACAAAGACCAGTGAGTTCCCTTCACAATCGAAAAAAACCCTTTTTACAATCTGTATATGGCCGGAAGTCTCTCCCTTAATCATCAACCGGTTTTGGGAACGACGAAATACATGTACCTTGCCTGTTTCAATCGTTTTTACAACGGCGTCTTGGTTCATATAACAAAGAGTGAGTACTTTTTGTTCCAGTGCGTCTACAATTATCGATGGAATAAGGCCTTTTTCATTGAAGCGTAAATTTTCTAATAATTTCATAAATACCTCCTTTGATACTCTTAATAAGACAGTAGTTAGTGAATAGTAGATAGTGAATAGTAGATAGTAGATAGATGTTATTAACCATCCAACCATATAACCACTCAACTATTCACTATCTACTGTTCTTAATTAGCTGTAATCCTCCCATATAAACGTCCCGCAGCATCTTCAGGGTTATCAGCATGCATAATACTTGATATAACAGCAATACCATCTGCCCCCTCTTTCAAGACTATTTCAATATTTCCCTCATGGATTCCACCTAGCGCAAGTACCGGTATCTTTACCTCACTTTTTATTTTCCTGATTTCTTCAGGCCCAACTGGTTCTAAAAGCCCAGCTTTTGAAGGTGTCGAGAAAACAGGGCCAAAGGTAATATAATCGGCTTTACAGCTCTGTGCCTGCAGCGCCTCTTTACGGTTATGAGTAGATACCCCGATTAATTTTTCAAAACCAAGTAATCTTCTCACTATATTAAATGGTAATGACTGCCAGCCAAGGTGAACTCCGTCCGCTTCTACTGCAAGGGCGATATCTACCCTATCGTTAACGATAAAATTTGCTTTAAAGTCTAAAGTTATCTTTCTCAGTTCATACGCCAAAGAATAAAGCTCATATGTCGTAAGTCCTTTTTCTCTCAATTGCACTGTTTTAACACCGCCCTTGAGAGCCAATTCTATCACATTAAAAAAAGGCTGCTTGCAGAGTTTCCTGTCTGTAATAAGGGTAAAGAAAAGATTATCGGAAATCTGCTTGTTATACATAAAAAACAATATATCTCCGTAGATTACACAAGGCTAA
>CAZPUD010000162.1:4780-7576 GCA_964589115.1 uncultured candidatus Brocadiaceae bacterium
ACAGACAATGCCGGTATGAGCTTTTTATCAATCAGGTTACTGTGGCGTTTCAATATAGGATCGATAATCTGACTCACAAATTCTTCCACTTGCTGCGGTGCCCTACCGACCAACCTGGCTGGATCACATATTTCTTTTAATCTTGATTTAACCTGAGAGAATGAAGGGTCTTGTGCAATAAGACCGATCAGGTCGTTCCTATCCCCTTTTTCCTTCATCCTACGGGCAACGTCCATGGTATGTTTTCGAATCCTTTCATGGAGTTCTTGACGATCCCCCCCCACGTTTACAGCCTCCATAAGGATATTCTCAGTTACCATAAAGGGTAATTCATCAGCAAGGTGGTAATTAATAACGGAAGGATAAACTTTTAATCCAGAAATGACGTTTAATACAATATTTAATATGCTGTCAACAGCGAGGAATGATTCAGGAATAGAAATTCTTTTATTTGCAGAATCATCCAATGTTCTCTCAAACCATTGAGAAGCAGCAGTAAATGCGGGGTTCAAACAATTGCAAAGTATATAGCGTGCAATAGCAGCTATACGCTCACATCGCATGGGATTTCTCTTGTAAGCCATGGCAGAAGATCCAATCTGTTCTTCTTCAAATGGCTCTTCTATTTCTTTTAAATGTTGAAGTAGGCGCATATCGTTAGAAAATTTATATGAAGACTGTGCAATTCCCGCCAGGGAGAATACAATGCTGCTATCAATTTTTCGACTGTAAGTTTGTCCTGTTACGGGATAATATCCGTCAAATCCCATCTTTTTTGTAACAAGCTCATCTAGTTTTTTTACTTTATCAGTATCATTCTGAAAAAGTGCCATAAAACTTGCCTGCGTACCCGTTGTGCCTTTTACACCCTGAAACCGTAACCCCTTAATCCTCATCTCGATCTCTTCAGCATCAAAGGTAAAATCCTGCATCCATAAGGAAATCCGTTTGCCTAAAGTTGTTGGCTGGGCGGGCTGGAAATGGGTAAAGCTTAGGGTTGCAAGGTTCTTATATTTCAATGCCAGTTTTGAGAAAAGACTTAAAATATTTACCAGTTTTGCAAAGATGATCTGTAATCCTTCCTTCATTTGCATAAGATCAGTATTATCCTGCACGTAGGCACTTGTTGCACCTAAATGAATAATCGGTTTTGCCTTCGGGCATTGTTCACCATAGGCGTGGATATGCGACATAACATCGTGCCTGAATTTCTTCTCATACTCTCTTGCAATATCGAAGTTGATAACATCCTGAAAGCGCCGCATTTCTTCAATCTGCTCGCTGGTAACAGCCTGTAATCCAAGTTCCTGCTGGGCTTCTGCAAGCGCGATCCAAAGCCTTCTCCATGTACTGAATTTATACTGATCAGAGAAGATAAAACACATCTCTCTGCTTGCATATCGCTCAGAAAATGGAGATCGATACTGGTTGTGACAATTATCAGATGACATGGAAATATTTTAATAACAATAGTGCAAAAATCAACCTTTAATAAAAAAAGGCGTCGTACAGTGCAAGTACGACGCCTTTTTTATCATAAAGTTTTATTACAGTTTCAATCAATGTCTATGTGCATGCGGAACAGGTCCCGCTGCTTCTTTTTCTTCCGGAATTTCTCCAATAACAGCATTCGTCGTGAGAAGTAAACCAGCAATACTGGCACCATTCTGTAGTGCAACTTTTACTACCCTTGCAGCATCAACAATTCCGGCATCTACCATATCAACATATTTCTCATGGAAGGCATCATAACCAAAGCTGCCAGTACCCTCTTTCACTTTTTCCAATACGACAGCACCTTCAAGACCTGCATTTTCCGCAATTTGTTGAATAGGTCTTTCGACAGCCTTTCTGACAATATGCACACCAGTCTTTTCATCATCAACAGCAGACACTGAATCAAGTACCTTCGATGCCCTTATCAAAGCAACCCCTCCACCTGGCAATATGCCCTCTTCCACGGCGGCCCTAGTTGCATGTACGGCATCCTCAACACGTAGTTTCCTTTCCTTCATTTCTACCTCTGTAGCAGCACCAACATTAATCCTTGCAATCCCGCCAGAAAGCTTTGCAAGCCGTTCTTGTAACTTTTCTCTGTCATAATCGGAGGTAGTTATCTCCAGTTCTGCTTTAATCTGGGATATCCTTCCCTGGACTTCTTTCGGATCCCCGGCACCTTCGACAATTGTTGTTGCATCCTTATTAATCACAACCTTCTTCGCCCTACCCAAATCAGTAAGATCCAAATTAGAGACCTGTATACCAAGGTCCTCAAATATTGCTTTTGCCCCTGTAAGCGCCGCAATATCGCCAAGCATTGCCTTCCTCCGATCACCAAAACCAGGTGCTTTTACAGCAGCGCACTGCAGGGTACCGCGGAGTTTATTAACTACAAGGGTACTAAGCGCCTCACCCTCCATATCCTCAGAAATGATAACTAGTGGTCTACCTGAACCTGCAACCTTTTCTAATAAAGGAACAAAATCTTTAATGGAAGATATTTTCTTCTCATATATCAGGATATATGGATTCTCAAACACAGCTTCCATTGTTTCAGGGGAGGTAACAAAATATGGAGACGAATAACCTTTATCAAACTGCATCCCTTCTACTAAATCAACCGTAGTTTGCAAACTCTTTCCCTCTTCTACGGTGATAACGCCATCCTTCCCAACCTTTTCCATAGCATCCGCTATCTGATTACCAATCTCTTCATCATTATTTGCAGCAATTGTGGCAATCTGAGCAATTTCTTTTTTCCCTGATATTTTAATACTCATCCCTGTAAGCTCTTTC
>CAZPUD010000162.1:7676-9308 GCA_964589115.1 uncultured candidatus Brocadiaceae bacterium
CCTTTTGGTCCCAGAGTAACCTTAACGGCCTGTGCCAACTTTTTGATGCCTCTCTTTACTGCCTCGCTGGCTTCATGCCCGTAGAGAATCTTTTTTGCAGCCATTATTACCTCCTAAACCTGAAATATTATTCAATTACAGCTAGAATGTCATCCTCTGACATCAGTAAATATTCCTCTCCATCAATCTTTACCTCTGTACCTCCGTAAGAGGTAAATATCACCCTATCACCCTTTTTTACTTGAAAATTTGCTCGTTCTCCACCCTTCAATAGCCTTCCGTCTCCAAGAGCAATAACCTTTCCCTCTTTCGGTTTCTCTTTAGCCGTGTCAGGTAATACAATACCGCCAGGGGTCTTTCCTTCGGCCTCAACCCTCTTTATCAATAACTTTTCACCCAATGGCTTTACATTCATGACTTAAAACCGCTCCTTTCTCTTGTTATTGTTATAAAAATATTCTATTAACCTCTATAATTATGTATCTGTTATTTTAGAAGAGAAATTAATTCTGGCAAACAAGCATGAAATTAAAGAGGTATTTCACCATAAATTAATTATGCAGTTTCATTTCCAGTAGTACTTGGCAATAACCTGCTCAACAGAATCCTGTATTATATTAATATTAATCGGTTTTGGTATCAATGTATAGGCATCTGCACTGATAAGATCTATCTTAAGTTCTTTTGTTATTTCACCGGATATAAAGATACAGGGAATACTAAACTGAATCTCTCTTTTAATAATCTGAAATGTTTCAAGACCACTATAATCAGGAAGATTTACATCTAAAATCAAAAGATGCACCTCTACCATTTTAGCTATCTTTACAGCCTCTTTGCCACAGCTGGCAAGATATGTAGTATAGCCTTTAGGCTCGAATAATTCTCTTAAACTATCACGGCATCCATCGTCATCGTCTGTTATAAGAAGAGAGTAATGCCCTGGATGTGGATCTAAAAATGCCATCATAATCGAATCCCTTATAAATTTTCATAATTGTATTTTAAACCTTAACAAATTATATACCAATAAGTCCTTCTAAACAGCTCGAAAATACTCAATAAACCACTTAAATTTTATGAAATAATTAAGTGTTCTTCAGAGCAACCATAATCTGTTGCAAAATAACCACTTACTATTTTTCAATTTAAGATTCTAATCTGAAATTATTCTACAAATTTTATTTTATTTATCAATAATTTTATCATTATTGCTATTTGCTAGTTATGATATATTGCCATTTTGACATCTTAAAGACCAATAAATCTTTATCACTGTCACTATGGCAGGTGTATGTGTTTACCCTATAAAAGTATTCTTCTTTTTAACCTGAATAAATTGGAAGAGATGAAGGATGGATGACGGATGAGAGGCATCTTTCTACCCTGATTTACTCGTAAATTTTTGCCGAAAATGTTAAAAAATAAATACCTTCTTGATTAACAAATGGCGGGTTAATATAATCTCAGGCAAGATAAATTACATATAAAGTATTTAAACAACATAAAAATGAGTTTCCCGCGGCTACCCAAAAAGATTTTTTCAATACTTGACTTAATTAAATTTCCTCATACGATATTTTCACTGCCATTCGCCGTAATGAGTGCTTTTCTTGCAGCAAACGGGGCGAT
>CAZPUD010000163.1:0-9281 GCA_964589115.1 uncultured candidatus Brocadiaceae bacterium
ATCCCAATGATCTTACTTTCTTGTACTGTCAAGGTAGCCGTTTCGATACCGTCTGGTGAAGCCAAATGCTGCTTTTCACTGTCATAGATAAGTTCGGGAATTGATACACACTGAGGATTGTTGGTAGCATTATTTGGCTCAGGTTTAAGATCATCCATGAGAAAGATAATCCTGAACTCGTCTAAAATTTCACGTGGCAAAGTATCGGACTCTTTGGTGCTGGTAATGAATAAACTCGAAATGCCGGGGACGATTCTAAGCTTTGCATCTCGGATTGTTTTTATGAGTGTCTGTGTGTGGTTGTTGCTAGTGAACCACTGCAACCCTTCTAAAAATACAGTTCTACCAAGGATAACTTTATTAAACAATCCTGGTAGTATCCGAATTAATGACTGATGATCAACATCGACACAGTTTTCAAATGTGTAATTGTTCAAAGACTTGACATACTCAGACACACGGTTATCAACGGTCTGTATGGTTCCCTGTGGAATGTGTCTCAAACCTAAAGATTTGATGTCAGGGTGTGCTAAAGACCTGGCCTTGTTTAAGAGTTCTTGCCTCTGTTTTTCCTGTGTCTCAAGGTATTTTCTGTACCCTTCGATACATTCAGTTTGGTCGATCTTCTGGGTGCAGTATAAATAAAGTGAAGAGAGTACCGCAGATTCGGTGTCGCCTACTAATAATATGAATGACCTCGTTGTGCCGACCTTATTGAGTTTTGCCTGAATGGTTTTATCTAATACGGCCTTTAAATAGTTAAGGATATTATTCCTGGCTTGTGTATTTTCCGGTGTAAAAATATTGCGCAGATCAGTAACAATTTTGGCAATCGTGTACGGCGTGAGTATTGAAATGTCCATGCGTCACCTCCTTATGGCAACCCTTTAGAGTTAAGAGCCAGGGAGAGCTGTCAAGGTCACAGCGTTCGGGAGCTACCCTATCCCTGGCTTTGTGTAATATGCGATATGTCGTAATTACGTTATAAAAAAATGTACATGTATCGTATATTTTTCTGTCTGAAAGTCAAACCCACCATCTAGTGACAACAAAACGAATAGCAACGAAAATGAAAAAATTTAATAAAATTTATAAAAAAATAATAAAATATATACAAATTTATACAAATATAACAAACATGGTTTATCTATTATACTCACATACGCTTATGACTTATTTTCACACAATCACAATAAATAAAATAAGTTATTAGTGTATGTCTTGTATTGGGTTAAGTATTGTTTTTCGGTTATTTATTGGAATTTTTTTGTTTTTTCTATAATAAATCACACACGAAAACATCACCGGAATAAATTTTTTGGAGGGTAAATAGAATTGTAAAAACTGACCGAATATCAAAATTGGGAAGATCGGTTATTCTCAAGTTTTATTTATTTTTTGTTGACTTAAATAACGGATTATCGTAACTTATACGCATTATACTTTATATACTTAATACAAATCATGTACTTAATATACAAAAGTAGTGTCTTATTTTGTTGTAGAAACTTTCATAAGTGTCTTT
Organism: uncultured candidatus Brocadiaceae bacterium; assembly: GCA_964589115.1. Taxonomy (GTDB): domain Bacteria; phylum Planctomycetota; class Brocadiia; order Brocadiales; family Brocadiaceae; genus JBDIVL01. Next base: position 1,526 of record CAZPUD010000163.1, read on the forward strand.
CTGTTCAATGGACTTAACTAAAGCAAAAAAACAATTATTAGAAATATTACTTAAAAACTCATTTAAGTATAGCGAGGAACCTATCTATAAATTAGCTTCGGGAAAAATGAGTAATTATTATATTAATTGTAAAGCAACTACGCTAGACTCAGAGGCCTTAAATTTAATAGGGTATATATTTTATGATAGAATAAAATCTCTCCACATAAATGCAATTGGAGGGTTAACTCAAGGTGCCGACCCTATTGCAGTGGCTACAGCGATGGTTAGCGGCATAAAAGACGACCCTATTAATGCTTTTGTTGTAAGAAAAAAAGCAAAAGACCATGGATTAAAAAATTTGATTGAAGGTAATATACATAATGGAGACAGAGTAGTTATTGTGGACGATGTTGTCACTACCGGACAATCGACAATAGAAGCGATTGAAAACGCAAAAAAACAAAACTTAAATATCGTTAAAGTTATCGTTTTAATAGACCGCCAAGAAGGTGGGAGAGAAAACATTGAAAGTCACAACATTCCCTTTGAGTCTATTTTCACAAAAGATGATTTAATAAAACTATATAAAAGTCGGAGTTCAAGCAGAAATTCCGATTACTTTCCTAATCAACTTATCACTTTGTAATAAATCTCCTATACCTAGAAATATCACTTCTGTAATGATCCTTGCTTGTTTCAGCTTAGATGTGGAATATTATGTATAATTCGATATATTGTTAATGGAATTACCCAAAACTCGAATTGTCACCGTATGGTGTGCGTGTCTTAAATAGACTAGAGTTTTGGGTTTTTTTATTTTCGGGGCCACACCTGTACATAAATTTCACGGCATTTTATAATATCTCGATATAACTTCGCATCGGACTTTCACTAAAACTTCGATTTATAGCACCAGAAATCATATCCGCTAACTGTAAAAGATTATTGTTTTTCGAGTCTTGTAGTTTTATCTTCTTGATATAACCACCACTTATTTTTTTTCTTAAGTAACTACTAAGCTGATTTCTGAAATCCTTACTTCCACTTCCATCTATAATTATTGTAGAATCATGTAAGTGTGGTTTTGCATTTTCAAATACTAACCCACTAGCATATTTGTAAAAAGACTCTTTATATTTAAACCCTTCCCCATACAACTTTTCTTTATTTATCACAATAGCAAAGTAGAAAAAATTATACGGTAATACAGCTTGTAGAAACCGTGTTCGTATATTCTTATCACACTTGCTAAACTTAAATTCAAAATCCAGATAAAGGCTAAATTCGTGCTTTAATAAATTTATGCGATTATCAAGTGTTTCGGCTTCTTCAATTTCTTCAAATACTACCAAAGTAATAACAAAGTATTTACTAGAACCACTACCCAATTTCAGTCCTGGGTCTCCTGATTCGTCTACAAAAACAAGAATAGAATTTCTCCTTTAAATGTATTTCGGTCTTTTATTGTTTACCGGTATATAACAAGAAAAGGAAAATCACAGAAAATAGAAAGGCCTGCTGGAATTGTCAGGCGTTATACCATCCAAGATGGCGGAGACGTGTCCGACTCAACAGCTAGGTCTTGATGCAATTATATAGCGCGGTGAGTAATTAATTGTCGATCCCTAAAATTCATAAGATAGACCGAAACTAGAATACCTAGAAAGACTTGAAACATCAATAGAAAACACAAAATATACGAACATATCAAAACACGTCAAAAGCCGTATAAATACCAGACTAATATTTCCCCTTGACACCTGTTTTTGTTTTGGTACATTGTTCTGTCAAAGTAACAGTTAATATTGCTTAATAGAATGGATTTAACTGAGACCGGCTATTATGTACACCTGTTAAATTCATCGGGACTTTGGGATTTTGATAAAGGGTTGGGACTCTGGTTATGGCATCACGCTTTAAAAGCAGGAAGGTGTAGTTATTTTAATTTTCCTGTCCTCAGTATTCCATCCTATCATATCCATTCATTAAATTTACACCTCAACAAGATATGGTGTTACATATCAATCTTTATCATTATACAAAGAAAGGATAATGAAGATGAATTGGATTGTAATAGGGGTAATTATTGCCATCGTATTGGTCATAATTGTTCTAAAATTATCTCAGGTTAAAAGGCGGCAATTAGGTTACTCTTATCAAAAATTGGGAACTCTCTTCACACCTGCCGAACGTTCCTTTTGGGGTATACTAAAACAAGTTGTTGGAGAGGAGGTAGAAATTTTTGGTAAAGTACGTGTTGCTGACATCATTACTCCCAAAAAGGGTACTTCTCAAAGCAATTGGCAAAAGGCATTTAATAAAATATCGGGGAAGCACTTTGATTTTATCCTCTGCAATAAAAGTGATTTGGCAATAATTTGTGCAGTTGAGCTTAATGATAGTTCGCACAAATCAACAAGCAGAGCGAGAAGGGATATTTTTCTTCAGGATGCATGCAAGTCCGCAGACGTTCCTCTCGTCCAAATCCCTGCTAAAAATGTCTACAATCTTAATGAGATCAGGGAATATATATCAGGCTATATAAAAGAAGAAACCCACCCAACTACAGAAGAATGTCAGCAAGAGCCTCAAGAAATGCAGAAGGAAAAGCTTTGTCCAAAATGCTCATCCAACATGGTCAAGCGGTTGGCAAAAAAAGGCACAAATGCTGGAAAAGAATTCTGGGCGTGCAATTCATATCCAAAGTGTAAATACATTGAATCAATTAATGTATAATAAATCATTCAAGGCTGTATTTTACTACTAGGTAATATAAAAGTACGATATCAAGTAACACCAGAAATGTTAAGAGCTGCCACATACCCAGTATTTACATTGGTTTCAGAGTATTAAGGTGTATAGTCCAGTACTGGCCTGATACTGTCATGCAGGTACAATATCATCCTTTGAACTTTGGAACTTATTTGTATTAATCTGGTACCGATACTGGTACTAATCTGATGCTGTTCTGGACTTATGGGATAGGGAGTGTAGTCACCCTTAGAGGTACAGGCTGATTTAATCTATCAGATGCATTATCTGGATACATATAATTTTAAAAATCTGGTTTTCAGGAGTTGGTAAAGCTATGGAAAATATGTCAACAAATAAAGATATCAACAACGAAAAAATAAGCAGTAAAAACAATCATGTTAATTTTCGTTCTCTGCTTTATGAGATTATAGAAGACGGTAATTTCCCTGATGGTAGCTTTGACTGTAAACATCTTGAAAGAATTTACAATGTTAAATGGGTAGATGCAGATAAAGTAAGATTTTCAATAGAAAGACATCCTCACTTGTTTGGTCACAAATCTGAAGGTATGACATCATCCGCTTTCGCAAGGCAAGTGCATAATTTTGAGTTAGATGTTAACACAAAACAAGTAAAAGAACTTGGAACAGAAATAGAAAGTTGCAAAATAAATTATGATTTACTAGCTGAAGAAGTTGTCCCTAATACTTTTGAAGGCTGGCTACATTCAGAACAAAGGGAAGAACTTGTAAAGCTAGAAAGAGAAAAAGAGGTAATAAATTTTGCGAAGCAAGGATTTAAGGAAATAGATTGGCTTGCTCCTTACTATTCTGGAATAGAAGAATACAATGTTTCAAATTCCGATGTAAATAAACTATTAACTGCTTTTGAGGATGCATTTATTAACAAAGTTCTAGAAGAGTGGAAGGACTTAAAAAGTGAGGGGGAAAAATAAGTAAGACTTGTAACGGATGAAATTCAGATTTGTAGCGAATCTTGGTCAAAGGAACCTGAGTGGAAGATATGGGGATATATGATCCTTTTGAGAAGTTCATATTTATTTTTTCGATTAATTATTTTTGGTCTATATTTTCTTTTAATATTTTCATCCTTGAGTCCTTGCTAATGTTTGAATTTTGACATCGCTCTGTTCCACGGGCTACCACAACGCCATATCAAGCAATCTCACGGAAGTCTCTAAGAATGAACCAAATTTGATAATCTTTCTCTATCCCTATATTAGTGTATAGAGTCATATATTGCAATTATGCCATTATTTACAATTTAAGATATGGCCTTTTTTACTCTTTATAATTTTCTACTAAATAACTTTTCTATATCCTTCTTAAAAATGGAAACAGACGGAGATTCCCAGTTGAATTTAAGGCAAATAGACTTAATAACATCAATTGACAAATCAACTATACCTGCCTTCCATTCATTTAGGTTATAAGTTCTTTCTTCAATAATCTCAGGAATTTTTGCTATGTAAGCCCTGCTTAAATATGATGAAGATGATAACATCATATCGTTAGTTCCTGTTATTCTAAATTTTGCGGTAATTGGCTCTACATTGATGTCAAGTGCAGAGTAAAGAAGCACTAAAGAATTGATAGCCTCTGCCACATAAAAAGTTAAAGCAAGGAAATCCATTGTAGGACCTTTGTGTACTTTTGAAAGCAAATAATTTACATCTATCGTTTTAGTTCGTTTTCTATCTTGAAACTCTTCCCACATTAAAGTTCTGTAGTAAAAGAGTCCTGATGTATAAAGACGCCAGAAATCTATACGATCATTACCGTTAAAATCAGTAAATGCAGTCAGTAACTCAATCCCATCCTGAATAGCATAAAGTTCTCTTGGATCATCACTGACAAATATAAAAGGCCAGCCTTTAAAATTTACGCTTGCTTGTCTTAAGGCTTCTTTTAGTTTTGGTATTTCGAATCTCTTATTATCAAACGAAGATATTGGATAAAATGTAACCTCGCGGTAACCGATGTAATTCTTGTCTTTAAGAGGATTTTTGTTTTCAAATGCCTTTATTGCATGAGAAATCTGGTCTGTATAATATTCTTTTATTGTTTGGTTTTGATCCTTGTAGAGTTCGTGTCCCTTTATAATGGATCGAATAGCAGTTAATAATGACAATTCCCTTTTTGAAATAGCTGATTCGATCACTGCATGAAAATCATTTGTTGTTGATATAGGCGCACTTTCATTATTGTCTGTCCGAACATACAGAGTTGGTTTTGTTAAGACTTTTGGATATTCCGTCTTACAAATATGAGGAACACTACTGAATTGAGGTACGCTTATAATTACAAAAGATTTTCCATCATGCTCAATCTTTGAAAGTGTTGTGTTAATAGGAGGCTCTGCATATCGTTGAACAAATCTATTTATTTCCTCTGATTGAAAAGATGCAATTTGGTCTGTCGTTAATCCTTTTAGACTAAATCCGTTTTTCGTCTCTTCTACACCTATTACTATAAATCCACCCTTTGTATTAGCCATGGCTAAAATGTCTTTTACGATTTCACAACATGCCTTTTTATCATTTCCATGCCAGGCCATTGGCCCTTTAAAATCAAGTTCTTTTGATTCATAAGGGTGCAAGATTAAATTTTTTAGCTCTTGAGAATTTGGCATTGATAACTCCCAATTTATTAATAAATATTAAAGAACGAAATAGTTTTTCCTTTTTGTGAAATATCTTTAATGAGTTTTTCAATGTTACCCCCTTGTGCAGCATAGGCGACAAATATTTCATCCGCTAGTTCTGCCATGAGACGGTTTCTCTGATTGGCAGTTTCTACAGTAACTCGTTTCACATCCCGATCAAATGGAGTTATGAGCAAGAGTCTGTTTTTGTTTAAGGCTTCTTCTAGTTCAGGTTCGAGTCTTTTTTTAAGACCTCTTGCCAGTGCAAGTATGACAGGTTGGGTTCCTTTAAGCAGATAGTGCAAAACATCTTTCTCGATTTTGGAATGAAAACCTGATATGACGCAGTTACCTTTTTCCCTCTGCTCAATTGCCCAGTCATACGATTTGAGGATGATATCAGCCGGGCATTTGCGGGAACACAAGAAAGCGATTTTGTAATTTTCGAGTATTTGTTTATTCCCAACATAATTTAAATTGTTTATCAATGGCTGACTCCATCAAAATCTGTGATTCCACTATCTTGACGTTATCAATCCCCCTTAATAAATGGGAATTCTTGGGGGTTGTGTTTTGTTCTTGCATAAAACAACCTCCTTGCCTTTTTTATGAGTGATTTGGCAAGTTCAATCCTCTGAGTCCAATTCTTTGCCTATGTGGAAATTGGCTTATCAAGTATTTGTCGAACATGGGATATTATTACAACTCTCCCCTGGACGCCTTACCGAAGTATTGCTAACGGAGCGTAAGAACCCAAAAATATTATCATTGACGGACACCATTTAAGTTTATGATCTCCCGTTGCCTGAATACACAATAATTTCTAACATGCTTAGTACCAAATTAGAAGAGTATAAAGTATACAATAGAGTTTCGTGGGATATTATAATGAAATAAATAAGTTCTTTATTATTAAAAGGTTATATCTATTCATCCCTTTGTTGTGTTTTTCTAATGAAATAAAGATTTTATCAAAATTAACCTCAGCTCCAATATGGCACATAAGTAGCAAATTTTTTTGATACATTTTCTGGGTCTGAGGACTTAATTAATCCAGCATCAATAGTTTCTGAAATTATTTTTGATGCATCTGAAAATATTTCAATCATTACTCCAGATCCTGTTATGCTTAAATCCTGGTGAATGAGTGCATTCGCAACAAATTCACGTATGGCTTTTTCAGGATACATTTTTACCTGTTTACGAATAGCTTTCTCAATAACCTCGTTTGCTGGTAATTGGTCCATTATGTATTTTATTAAACCTTCAAAACCGATAGCATAGCCTTTACTGCCTTCCTGCTCTTTTAAGGCATTTATACGACTGGTTTCTTTATAAACAATTACTCTAACAGCTTTTCTTTTTAATTCTTTAAATTGACTCAAATTCCGGGCAAATAACAATGCCCCAAGATTGAGTATATCCCAGCCATCAAGAGATTTCACAATGAGATCATCTCCTGCTAAGGCTTCTAATATTCCTTTCTTAGTTTCTGGCAACCTATTTTCTTGCAAAATGAAATAGCTATCGTAGTCCAACAGTTGAAGTGCTTCATCATCAGATAAATTTTTATGGGCTACTTGAGCTTCAAATGTCAGTCCTGTGGATTGGGCTATCAACTGTTTCACCTCTTGCCGGGTAAGTTTTACCGTTTGGCCAGCGGAGCGCTTATAGCTGTCAAATACATCACCGCTTTTCAGGTGAACGGGTTTTTCCGGATGTTCGGGTATATAGATAAACAAAACAGGATTTCCTGCATATTCTATTACTGTATGATCAATCCCTGTGGGTTGTGCCAAGTTATTTCTTACTATATTTCCCAGCTTTTTTATAATTTCGTCCATCTCTGCTTTAGATAGTGGGGCAGATTTACCACTATTATCAATCCCAAAGGCCATAAAACCACCGCCTGAATAGTTAGCAAAAGCAGAAATATGCCGGGCTAACCGTTCACTTTTATCTGAAAGGCCACTTTTCCAATCCAACTCATTCAGCTCTACTGGGACAGGGTTAAGGCTTTTGGCCAGCAAGTCTAGTGCTCTATTTTGCCAGATCTTCATTTTAGGGAAAATCCCAATTACATAAGCGGGAAAAGTTTGATAGATGCAACAACTTTTGATTACCGAACAAAGACTCGTTTTTAAAAATTTGCGTTTATCTTTTTGTTAGCTGAATACCGCATTGTTTGTCCATTGTTATTATTGCATTACTGGCTTATTCAGGTCCAGATACTACATAAAAAATCTAAAGTCATAAGGAATAGCTTGTAATGTTTCCGCTTGTTTTGCATATCGTGAAAGCCGTTTTGAAAAGTCAAGCGTTACTGGCAATGTTTTGTAAAGTTCGCCACCGTTCC
>CAZPUD010000164.1:0-9240 GCA_964589115.1 uncultured candidatus Brocadiaceae bacterium
CGAAATCCGAAACAAATTCAAATGACCAAATTTCAAAAAAGAGAAACCACAGATTACACAGATGGCACAGATATAAAATAGGAAATCCGAAATACTAAGCACGAAATACGAAACAAATTCGAAAATACAAAATCTCAATGACAAAAACCACGTTTCGAACATTTGAAAATTAAGATTTTGGATTTGTTTTGGATTTAGACATTCGTATTTCGATATTCGCCCTGTGGTTCCTGTGTTTTGGTCATTCAAATATTAGAATTTAGTATTTGTTTCGGATTTCGATATTCGAATTTGTTCTAAATATTTTTGGAAGATATTACTATGTCTCCTGTGGGTTCAGGTTTGTAACCTGAACCCACGAGTTTATGTGGATAACAGCGCCATGTGTAATCGAAGGCGTGATCGGCGACATAAAAAATAGGGTTCAAGTTACAAACTTGAACCCGCCCAGGGGTTAGGTTTTTTCTTTGCGTCCTTTGCGCCTTTGCGGTGAGCTGAACAGCTATAACAAATCTTTTGAGGTTATGGGATGACTTCTAAAAAACCGGCTAATCTTGTGCCTATCCTGAAGAAATGGATACGGGATCTGAATGTTGAAAAAATCTTACTGGCAGCTTCTGTTCTGGTATTTAGCCTGACTTTCATGTCACTGCGTGGGAAAATGCTGAAAGATACCACACTTACAAAAAGGGAAAAGGAAAAAAGGGACTATATAGAAAAAATAAAAGATCATTTGGGGATACCGGAAGAAATTAAGATACCCGGACAGAGGATCAACGATATTACCTTAACGGATCCGGAATTTATATTTATGAGAGACAGGTTATCAGGGGAAAATGGTACTGCATCAGTAAACGTAAACAGGAATCCCTTTTTTCCGGAAAGCAGCCGTACTGCATCATTAACGGGGGGAAGAATTGATGAAATGGTGATTGAAAAAGAAGAATTTCAGTTTGTTGGGATTATGTGCCTCGACGGCGGGAGTAACGGATTGAGTGTTATATTAAAGGGCAGCAGGTCAGGCCAGTATAAAACACTTTTGGAGGGTGATGAGTGGGATGGGATAAAGATTATTCTCATTGATATGAACTTTGCCAGGATCATGGACAGAAGAGGGATTATCCATGATTACACTACAGCGCCGAACAGGGGTGTGATTAAGTGATGGGTGTAAAAAGTGAATAGTGAATAGTACATTGTCAACATAATTTGTAACGATATGGGAATATCCAAAAGAGGTATAGCTTGTCATTGCGAGGGTCTTTTTCCGAAGCAATCTCTTAGAGTTTAAGAGTTTAAGAATTTGGGAGTTTGGGAGTTAACTCTTCAATTCCTCAACTCTTTAACTCCCTAACTCTAAATAAAGTGATTGCTTCGGGGAAAAACGCCCTTGCAATGACAGATACCATATAATCTATTATTAACAATTATGTTGACCATTTGTTTTAATGTTCCTATGTAAAACTAAATTCTTTTTAAAGCCTGAAGGGCTTTTCTATGATAGCCCAGGGTAAATTTTTACCCTGGGATAATGAAAAAACAAGAGAATTAACCCTGAAAGGGTGACATAAAATTACATTAATTCCATCTATACCGCTCTTTCAGAGCTAAAAGGTATTTACCTGTATACCCCAGGGCGCGTTGCCCTGGGCTTTCATATATAAGCCCTTCGGGCTTTGTTTGAAAATATTAACAGCGTTTTTACCAGAATTATGAAAATTTACCCACACAAAACTTAGAAGACCCATAATATTTTTCAACTTCTTCATTTTCATTTACACAGGAGGAATATAGATTTTCATGAACAAGACATTAACAATTACTATTGGCATTTTTAAGGATTCCATCCGTCAGCCGGTTTCTTATTTTTTAATATGCTTTTTTTCGGTTTTGATATTGGTTACGAGAATTATCACAACATTTGGCTTTGGCTTTGAAATCAATATGATCCGTGAAATGGGGATAAGCTCTATTGTTTTGTGCGGTCTCCTGATCTCAATCCTGGCCTCCCCCGGTATTATATCGGAGGATATCAGGAACAGGGCAATCCTTATCGTGTTTGCAAAGCCGATTAGTAAACAGGAATTTATCCTGGGTAAATATATTGGAATTATGCTGACCATACTTTGCGCATTTTTATTTCTTACCCTGGTCTTTGGATTTACCCTCTGGTGGAAGGGGGATGTGCTTCAATACGGGAATATCATAAAATCGATCATCCTGTCGTACGAATTAGTAGCCATCATTACGGCCATTTCACTTACACTTTCGATTTTTTTACCGATTGCATTCAATGCCGTTATCTGTTTCTTTATTTATGCAGCCGGTCATCTCTCTCCTTATATATGCGGCAGGATAATTGAAAAAGGCGGGGTTGGCCAGTTAGTCGGGAATATCATGTATTCTATCCTTCCTAATCTGGAGAATTTCAATGTAAGTTCTGCTCTTGCGGTTGGCACTCATATCCCGGTCGGGTATGTGGCCATTACCTCCTTTTACGGCATCATGTATATAGGGACGATCCTCTTTATTGCCACGATAATTCTTGAAAGGAAGGAGATATATTAATAATGGAGTGGTGGAGTGATGGAGTAATGGGGTTTGGAGTTAAATTCGAAATACGAATATCGAAATACGAAACAAATTCTAATGTTTAAATGACCAAAACACAGGAACCACAGGACGAATATCGAAATACGAATGTCGAAATCCGAAACAAATCCAAAATCTTAATTTTCAAATGTTCGAAACGTGGTTTTTGTCATTGAGATTTTGTATTTTCGAATTTGTTTCGTATTTCGTGCTTAGTATTTCGGATTTCCTATTTTATATCTGTGCCATCTGTGTAATCTGTGGTTTCTCTTTTTTGAAATTTGGTCATTATCTACCGCTTTAATACTTATGGACTTTAAAAAGGAAGAGGCTTTTGGACTAACGGTAATAATCATTGCCATTGTGTTTGCCCTTGTTCTGGCAGGGTCGGGCTTACATTTTTTAGACCGCAGCATGCTGGATGATAAAACCGATGAGTTAACAAGGTCTGCCTCCAGAATAGGTTTATCCATGGCAATTGAAGCGATACAAAGCAAGGTGGGCAGTGAAACAGCCAGCGACCCGTTGTGGGCGACCTTTTTCCAGGATACCGACATTAATGAAGATGGTATTATCGCTAAAGACGGGGAGGTAGATACCAACAGAGATGGGGTATTTGATATCAGTACCTATCAGGTCTACGATAAAAGACCATCCTCTCAGGGAGGAGGACGCAACGGAATAGATGACGATGGTGACGGTATAATTGATGACCTTCCGGGTGTATCCGGAGTTCCTGAAATTGCACCAACCGGAGAGGATACCAACGGTAACAGGGTGCAGGACGCACCTGACGGTGTGCTTGAAGATGCCTTTGGCATTATCCTGACCGATAGCTACGGTTCGATTATTGATGAAGATATCGGGGACGACGGTCGCCCCAGTTATCTATATAATGTTCTGTCAGGACATCCTCTTTTTGGACTTCTTGAAGATGGGTACGATCCCGTGAATAATCCTGATCCTGAAGGAGACGATTGTCATCCGGTATTTAATCCAACCAGGACGGAGGGCAATGGAAGATTTGATGTCAGGGAGCCATTTAATGATATTAACGGTGATGGGATAAGACAACGGTCTGAACCATATACAGATATAAACGTGAATGGGAGGTTTGACGGGGAAACTGATCTTAATGAGAATGGAAAACTCGATACCATTGAAAAGGGTTTGCAGAAATGGCTGCGATACTCCAAACGTGTTTCTATTGGCACTTCGATGTCGGGGGCCGGATCAAAAGGTTATTATGGGTATATCCATACGCGGGTTTCAGATGCCAATGGCAAGATAAACCTTAACGGTCCTGACCTGCTTACTGCTATGCTTTTAAACCATCTATTAAAGGTTGTAGAACTTGTCCCAAAGGCTTTTAATATGGCTGTTACTCCAGTGGATGAAAGTATCCCTGAGTATGATAACTCCTCAACACTTTACATAGATGAACGTGGGGATGGCAGGGATAGCGATGGTGACAGTATCGTCGATGACGGTACTTTTCTGGGTCTGAATTCCAGGGGAATAGAATATGACTGCGAACTCGATACGAGAACAGTTGTTAATAACCCCTTCGTTAATCAAAAAAATAATGTTGGAACAACTACAGCCAGGGCCGATGATGCAGATGCTATACTTATTATCAAGTACAGGAATTCGCTGCCGGGTAAACGTTTTAGTTCGATAGAGCAACTCCTTGATGTTTCGAGACCCGGTGCGTCGGCTCCATCCGTCTGCACTTCTCCTGCACTTACCCGAAAGGCAGGCCGTATATTTGATAGAGAAAACATCGATAGAGACCCGGGACAAACAGAAGATCAGGCAATTTTTGTTGATAATACAGATGAGTTTGAAAGGTTAAAGGACTTCGTTACCATTAACGGGTGGGAGGACACAGCCACAGTAAAACCAGACCCTTCTGACCCTACAAGGCTAATGATAGAATCCAGATTTCCAGTTAATCTGAACACAGCAGCCAAGGAAGTCCTTCATGCTGTAATCGCTACCGGAATTGAGGTGGTCGACAATGCAACGTACGGCGCTGCAAATAAGCTCGCAGCCAATTTAATTATGGAAAGACTAAAAAGTCCATTTACAAGCTGGAGTGGATTTGAGAAGTATATGGATGACATCATAGGAACAGAAACTGCAAAGTCTTTTTCTCCTGTTGATGTCGTTCTCTTAGAAGAGAAGCCAAGGTTGATTACACAATTTGAACCTAACACGCGTTTACAGAAGTTTAATCCGGATAAGACACTTATCCGTTCTCTTGATAAGACCCATATTGGGACACCAACAACAGAATTGAGTCTTTCCCATTCCGGTTATTATGAGATTGATGCAGTGGGGATTACCACGGGTGCCGTGGCTGTTGGAGGTATAGACGATAAGCTGCTGTCCCTGCTATATCCTGGCGCATCCGGAACTGTCACCCCGGCCGGTGAACTTGGAAGGAAGGAAATAACAGCGGTTATCAAGGCAATGGATATCCTCAGGCATACAACGCAAAAGGATTTTGAGGATTACGGGACTTCTTCTGTGCACGGCTCATTTAAAACAAAATCCCTTTCCCGTGTGAGTTCATATCCTGAGAATATGAAGGATACAGAAATAGGGATGGGTCCAACTACCAGCACCTTTCTGGATTTTATTCCCACTGCATTAGCAGTAGATGAGATTACGGGAAATGTGTACGTGGGTGGAGGCAGTAAAATAGAGGTGTGGAGATACAATGAGGTTGTCGCACTACAAAAAATTGGTACAGTACCGATAACAGGTGCAGCAACATTTTTATCTATAGATCCATCTTTTACATCAACGGACTTTGGCCGGCTATATGTGGTGGTATCCGGTACGAATGATATAAATGTGTTTGATATCATGGGTACTGTTACCTCTAATACAGTGATACTGCAAAAAAGGAAAAATATTAAAGGTGATTTAGTAGTGATACCGGAGAAAATTGCCCTTGATGTGGGGCATAGGGTAATTGTTGCCATAGGGAGTTCTTCCCCAAAATTGCTTGAATGGCGATATCCGCCGGGTGATGTTCACGCAATTCCGGAGATTGATGATTTATATACCCCTTCAATAGATGAGAGCAGGGATTTGGTTGATAATGATAACGAAGGTCTTTCTGATGATACTGGAACATCCACAAAGGGTATCCCGGAGACCCTGATAGATAACCTTGACGGCGATGGCGATGGTGTGACAGACGATTCTCTCAGACCAAAGCCAACACAGCCAAAACACCCGGCCGCTCTTTCAGAAACGCCATATACTATTGATACGGAGTTTTCCAGTTCGCCGGTAGATATTGCTTTTGATAGTGGACCGGGACAGTTTTTCGTTACAGGTACAAACACCGTAGTTAGCTATAGAGATAGTATTTTCTCGCATACCCTTGAGAAGGGGACATCGACAACATTGTCTTCATCTTTTCTTGCCAAAGCCATGGCTATTGACAGCAACAGTGGTTCTCTTTATATCCTTGGAGATGATTCCGGAGATATGCTGATCAGGCTTTCTACTGCAGGAACACCAACCGCATTTTATGAACTTGATACACTGCCTTTCACTGGTGTTATATCAAACGCATCACATATGGTTATGGATGAAGAGGATGATGTGATCTTCGTTATGAATGAGGGGCCGGTTGGTACGGTGACTGCAATCAATACAAAGAATGAACGGATGCGTATTATGCCAGTATCAGAAGTAGGCATGTGGAATATAAATGATGCCAGGGCTGTTAGGGTCGATTCCAGGAGAAACAGGGTATATATTGTTGAAGGCAGCAGTCAAAAACTTAAGATGTTCGAATACCGGGGGGGTACACAAACAACGAAAAAGCAGACCTGGGCGGATGGATACATCGTGCTTGCCAATAATAGTGTTCCTCCCGGTACTATAACACAGATGCTGTACTGTTCGGACTTCCAGGGTGATTATAACCTTATGGGTACCAACACGGCGAATCAGTTTGGAACAGATACGCCAATTCTGGTCGGGACAGGTACACCTCTTTTGATTGTTGATGGAGCAATACAAGCGGCATACAGGAACGAAGGACTATTTATTCAGGATACGGGTACCGTAACAGTCAGGCTTACTCCGGACGGGGTTATTGTACAGACGATGTCAGGAACAGATACAGTGGGTGGAAGCGTTGTTGCATATGACCCGGAATCATTGTTTGGTATAGGGACAATCACTACCGATGTGGATGGCAGGGGTATCAGATACGGCGCCGTGGAGTTCTGGATAAAATTTCCCCGGTTGACAAATCCATGGGCTGTGCCTGAAATGGGTGCACAAGCAACGGATAATAAAGATAATGATGGAGACGGATTTATTGATGATACGGGGAGCCATCCTGCGGCGATTCCTGAAGCAGATATGAAGAATGGAATAGATGATGATTCAGAATTTTATCCATATAAAGATGGTTATGTGGATGATGTCGTTGGTATCGGTGTAAATGCGAATAACAAACCCCGTGAAATAGTTCTTTTCAGATTATTTCATGAGGTTCCTGTACAGAATGAAATATTTGTCACAAAAAATAATAGTGTTCCCTCCCGGGAAGACCAATTAAGAATGATAATGGGAACATCTACAACAATTGAATCTTTTGCCTTCGATGATCCGGTAGGTACGTACACCACGCTTTCCAAACTTTTTCTCAGGGATTTTGGAGATGCAAATAATGACGGCCTTATTGATAGTGCAACACTTGAATTGGAGAGATTTTCTTTTCCCGGTACGATAACGGTAACAGGCACATATACCCCAAATATTTTTTTTAATGAATCAATATACCCAGGTGCAGCAACCTTTAATGCCGCAACTACCACATCGGTTTTAAACCCGGGTAAATGGAAAAATATCGCTTGTGTCTGGTGGATGGAAACGGATGAATCAACGAATAAAGAGGATATAAAACAAAACCTGATGGTTGATGGTATAACAATAAGTGGTATTTCTACAGACCTGGGTACCGATACTTCTTTCTTGCTGGAAACGATGTCCACAAGACTTAGTGACCTGATTTCAGGTACTTCGGCTCCCATTTTCCATATTGGTGCAAAGATACTTGAGAAAGGAACTGTATCGGCCTTTATGGCAACTATCGATGATCTGGTTACCTATAACGGCACTTCAAGTGTTGATGGAGAACCAAAAAGATTTGCATCCGCATTTGGAACGACTACCTTCAAAGGAGCCAGAGGTGATCCATATCAGGACTATAATCTCAATTTTCAGAGAGATGACTACGGCCATAAGTTTAAAGATGATAATAATAACGGAATATATGATGTAGGTGAGGCATTTGATATGGGCAGCTCAACTGTTGGCTTTATTCCGCCATATTATGACAGCAGCGGAGAATTTTATTCATTTTATGGAGAGCGATTTTTTGATGAAGGAACCGGCACCCCATACGAATACGGGTATGGTGAGAGATATATAGATTACAACCGGAACGGTATGTGGGATAAAGGAGAACTTTACATAAATGCATCACCAGGAACCGGGACATATGATCGCCCTAATCCGCGCGTGGGTGATCCCGGTTTCATTGATTTCAACAATGACCGTAGACAAGATGATAATGGATATTTTATAAGGGATTTCGGAAAAATTATTCCGGTGGGAAGCAGGTTGGGTACGTTATCGTGGACGGAGCATCTGCCGGAAGGTACCGACGTCTCATTTGAATTAACAGTGAAGGCCCTCGACGGCAAAATCTTATGGCGATGGTTCAGTGGGAACGGAATGGGTACGGGTACGAGAATAGACCTTCCCGTAGCAGAAGATGCAACTCTTGAATACAGGGCAAATTTCTATGCAGTTGGGACACAGACGGAATCACCCATAATTGATGATATAACGGTAACAGTAATAAGAAAGAAACCGGAGATTATATCTATCATTGAAAGATGAGTCGGGTAGGTTGGGTTGATCGGAGCGAAACCCACTTGAGGGTCAAGTTTGAGGTAGAGTGGATTAAGCGATAGCGAATCCACCTTTTTTGAGGGTCGAGTAGCAAGGGGCAAGGCCTGCGAGTCTTTTCCTTGCACCTTGTAACTTGATAGTATAGGAATTTTCATTTTATTTAAGCGGTTTTCAGGGTGGCACGGACAAACTTGTTTGTCCGTGCCACCCTGCTGTTATAAGTTGCCGAAGGCATAATTTAATGTATAGGAATTTCAATGTTTCAGAGTTGGTTCAATCGTCCACGATTGAACCGAAACGTTTAGCATGTTTCATACGCCTGTAACAATCAAAACGTACAGGCCTACTCTAAACGAATGGTTCAATCTACAAGATTGAACCAACCTTAGTCGCTGCCAAAGGCAGCCTAATTTAATGTTTAGGAAAAGCAATGTTTTATTGTAGGGGCGAACCTTGTGTTCGCCCTTGCCCAGCGCGATTCAAAACGTTTATGTTTATTTCCCGTTTGGGCGAACACAAGGTTCGCCCCTACACAGGTGGTATAAAAAGTTGCCGAAGGGATGTCATGCTTATAGCAAAAGATATAAGAGAGATTTTAAACCCCGACGGGGTGACATTAGTATCTCGGAACAAATTCAAATATCGAAATACGAAGCAAATCCTAAATTCTAATGCTTGAATGTCAAAAACACT
>CAZPUD010000165.1:0-5250 GCA_964589115.1 uncultured candidatus Brocadiaceae bacterium
AGAAGACAGAAGACAGAAGACAGAACCTCTTACTTATAACTCCTGACTCTCCAAATCCTCAACTCATTTACAGTTTTGCCGTAGCATCATACGATAAATCAAAGGAACTCATCATCGATCCTCTGCTTGCATCGACTTATTTAGGGGGAAACGGCAACGATAACTTTCCATCCATAGCTATAGACTCAAGTGGAAATATCTACGTGGCTGGCGAAACTAGTTCATCGAACTTTCCAACAACTTCTGGTGCTTATGATACTTCTTACAACAATTATCCATATTCAGATATATTTATATCAAAATTCAATAGTGATTTGACAAACCTTCTTGCATCTACATATCTTGGAGGATCTGGCTCTGAGAATAAGCCATCCATTGCTATAAACTTGAACGGAGACATATATATTGCTTGTGCGGGTTCAGGGAATTTTCCAACAACTCCCGGTGCTTATTATAACTCTAGTGGTGGTATCTTTGTATCAAAATTCAATAGTGACCTGACAAATCTTCTTGCATCTGCACGCTTAGGAGGATCTGGTGGTGAGGTGGATTCATCCATAGCTATAGACTCGAACGGAGATATATATGTTGCTGGACGAACGAATTCATCAGACTTTCCAACAACTCCCGGTGCTTATGATACGTCTTTGAATGGATATAATGATATTTTTGTGGCAAAACTCAATGGGGACTTGACAAGTCTTCTTGCATCTACATACATAGGAGGATCTACCTATGAGTATAATACATCCATAGCTATAGACTTAGGTGGGAATATCTATGTGGCTGGCCATACCAATTCAACAAACTTTCCAACAACTGCTAGTGCTTATGATACCTCTTACAACGGCCTCTATGATATATTTGTATCAAAATTCAATAGTGACCTGACAAGTCTCCTTGCATCTACATACTTAGGAGGATCTCCCATAGTCCACATGACTGGTAGTGAGACTAATCCATCCATAGCTATAGACTCAAGTGGAAATATCTATGTGGCTGGGCAAACTTCTTCATTAAACTTTCCCATAACCCCTGGTGCTTATGATACTTCTTACACTGGTGCGGGTGATGCCTTTGTATCAAAATTTAATAGTAACCTAACAAGCCTTCTTGCATCCACATATTTAGGGGGATCTTACAGTGTTTCAGGAGGAGTTGCCGATTGGGCTTATCCATGCATAGCTATAGACTCAAGCGGGAATGTCTATGTTACTGGCCATACGAAATCATCAGACTTTCCAACAACTCCTAATGCCTATGATACTACTTTCAATGGTACTGATGTCTTTGTATCAAAATTTAATAGTAACCTGACAAGTCTCCTTGCATCTACATACTTAGGAGGATCGTGGGTAGAAGAGTATCCAGCTATAGCTATAGATCCAAGTGGAAATATCTATGTAGCTGGTAGAACTACTTCATTAAACTTTCCCATAACCCCTGGTGCTTATGATACTACAGTTTATTTTGTTAATTCATATGATTCTCAGGGTGATATCTTCGTTGCAAAACTCGATAGTAACCTTTCAGGTCAGGGTACAATATCACCGGAGGTTAGTTCTACAAATCCAACAAACAATGCAACAGATGTGGCCGTCAATACAGCCATTACCGCTACCTTTAGCAAGACGATGGATGCCTCTACCATTACAACATCTACATTCACCGTTAATGATGGAAGCAGTAATATTGGTGGAACCGTGTCCTATACAGGCACAACCGCTACATTTACTCCTTCAGGCAATTTGTCCTATGCTACTACCTATACGGCTACCATTACTACAGGGGTAAAGGACACAGACGGGAATAATATGGCTGCTCCTTACGTCTGGAGCTTTACCACTGGAACTGCACTTGATACAGACCCTCCTATAGTTAGTTCTACAAGTCCGGCTAGTGGTGCAATGGACGTTGCTATCAATAGTCCTATTACGGCAACATTTAATGAGATAATGGATGCCTCTACCATTACTACGGATACATTCATAGTCAATGATGGGAATAGTAATATCATCGGTACCGTGTCCTATACAGGAACTACTGCCACATTTATCCCTTCAAATGATTTAACCTATTCTACTACCTACACAGTAACCATTACCACAGGGGTAAAAGATATGGCAGGCAATGCCCTGGCTTTAGATTATAGTTGGAGCTTTACTACAGGGCAGAATCCAAATAACGCACCTATAGCGAATGCCGGAACCGACCAATCGGTGTATGTTGGAAATACGGTTACGCTGAATGGAAGTCAAAGTTCAGACCCAGACGGTGATTTATTAACGTATAACTGGTCATTTATCTCAAAACCCGCAGGAAGCTCAGCAACCCTGAATGATCCAACCCTGGTGAATCCAACATTTGTTGTGGATAAAGCAGGGACGTATGAAGTAAGTCTCATAGTGAATGACGGTACGGTAGACAGCGTAGCTGATACCATAATTATCAGTACCATTAATGTTAAACCCGTTGCCCATGCAGGCGCTGACCAATCGATATATGTAGGAAATGTCGTTACTCTGGATGGAAGTGGAAGTTCAGACCCCGATGGAGACCAACTGACGTACAACTGGACATTCCAGTCAAAACCACCGGACAGTACGGCGACACTCAGTAATCCCACATCGGCCAGTCCAACATTTACTGTTGATAAAGCCGGTGCATACGTGGTGAGCCTTACGGTTAATGATGGGGCGCTTGATAGCGACCCTGATACTGTAACGATCAGTAACATCAATGTTGCCCCGGTAGCCGATGCCGGCATGGATCAGGCGATAACCATTATAGGAACTACCGTGCAGCTTGATGGTACACAGAGTTACGATCCTGATGGTGACCCTATTACTTATCAGTGGGCATTTACTTCAAAATCTGGTGGAAGCACTGCATTCCTTGCAAATGCCGATACCACCACACCAACATTTATTGCCGATGTACACGGTGAATATGTAGTACAGTTGGTAGTAAACGACGGTTCAGTATCAAGTTCACCCGATACAGTAATAGTAAGCTTTACCAATATAAAACCGGTGGCAAATGCCGGAACGAGTCAATCGGCTGTTGTTGGTGATACGGTAACGATAAACGGGAGTGGAAGTACGGATGGGAATGGAGACTATCTTACCTATCAATGGTCATTCTCATCAGTCCCTGATGGAAGCCTTGCCAGTATAACCAGTCCAACGGCAATGATAACGACCTTTGTACCTGACAAGGCAGGTACCTATGTTGTGCAGCTTGTGGTAAACGATGGCATTATTGATAGTGATCCAAATACTGTCCAGGTGCAGGTAATAGATGTACAAACAGCAGCAATACAGGCCATTCAGGATTGTGGGGGGTAATTGCATCGCTGAATTCCAGTGTATTCAAGAATGCCAATATGCAAAATACCATGATCAATAAACTCAATGCTGTGATTGCTAATATAGAGGCTGGTAACTATGAGGATGCCCTTGGACAACTCCGGAATGATATTCTTGGTAAGACAGATGGCTGTGTAAATAATGGCAGCCCTGATAAGAACGACTGGATCAAGGACTGTGCTGCGCAGGGGATGGTGTATCCTTGCATACAACGTTCTATTATGGTTGTGGAGGGACTGATAGAGAGCAATTAAGCGGAATAATGAATTTCCGATCTGTTCATGAAAGGTATCTGTAGTAAATAAAAATAGCCTGATATGCCATACCCGGCATATCAGGCTATCTCACAGACCTCTTCCTATTCATACTCATCTCCTTTTTCCACCAGCTTAAGAGGCTATATAATAAACAGCAGCGTTTAAGAGGCCTCGTCGCCATTTATTGAACTTATAGTGATTTGCTGCACGTGCTCAATTTAAACGTTGCTGATATATTTCAAAAGAGCTATTCGGAAGGGTTGAAAGTAACTGTTTTAGATACTTACTGAGTTGTATCTTGAGGTGTCTAGCCTCGTACAGCCACTTTCTTTCCCATCCGATATCATTATATCACATTTTTTGATTTTTGCTAATCTCTTTACTCCTAAATTCAGGATATAATTATCATAAAACTATACCTGAACTTATCTTGTTTTTATAAAATTACCTGAAAAAAGAAAATTATTGTTCGAACATTGGTACTGAGGACTCCTGAGAAACGTCACCTATGGCATATAAGTGGCTATCGTTTGATCCGATATAGATCGTACCATCAGGTCCTATAGCCGGAGACGATTCTATAGCATCTTTCGTTTGAAATGCCCACTTCAGTGTGCCATCTATATTAATGGCGTAGAGTTTTCCGTCACTTGATCCTATGTAAATAGTATTCTCCGAATCGATGGCAGGCGATGATTCTACCCAGTTGTTTGTCTTGTAGCTCCATTTGAGCTTACATTCAGGGAGGATTGCATATACGAAACCATTATATGAGCCAAATACAATGGTTCCGTCTTTTGTAATTGCAGGTGTAGAGTGAACGGCCTTTCCTGTATTAACATACCATTTAACGTTGCCATCCGGTTTAATAGCAACTACCCTTCCACTGTCAGTTCCTACATATACAGTTCCATCAGGGTCTACCGAAGGTGAGGAAAAAGAGTGATATACGCCGGTTCCAACCCGTTTTGTCCACTTTTCGGTTCCATCCGGTGTTAATGCATGTAATGCACCGCTTGTCTCAAAAAGATAGACGGTCCCATCCGCTGCTACTGCCGGCGCAGCGGTAATGTTGCTTTTAGCGGTATATTTCCATTTTAATTTACCATCAAGTGTAAGCACATAGAGAGAATTATCATCCGACCCGAAATAAAGTGTGTCAGACGTTACCGCTGCGGAGGAAAGAATAAGACCATCAGTCTCGAACGTCCATTTAAGTTTTCCATCTTGGGTAACGGCATACATCTTTTTATCCCTGGAGCCTACATAGATTGTGCCGTCATTACCGATAGCAGGTGAAGCCGTTATCTCACTGCCCACCTGAAAAGCCCATTTTTTGCTGCCGTCTTGATTAATTGCATATAACCTGCCGTCAATTGAACCAAAGTAAATAGTACCGTCAGATCCTACAGATGGAGAAGATGTAATACGGGTATCGATTTTAAAGGACCATTTCAATTTGTTCGTCTGTGCCCCTCTGTAAGGGCTTCTACCTGTATGATAAACGTCTCCTCTGAACATCTGCCATGGAATTTTTGATGGTTCTGCCTGTATAGGTTTGAATTGTGAAAAGGCTAATGCTAATATAATAAAGAAATGAATGGCAATATTTATACTCATTTTGG
>CAZPUD010000165.1:5350-9173 GCA_964589115.1 uncultured candidatus Brocadiaceae bacterium
CGGCGGGATAATACGTTTCCTTACTTTTTTCAAAAGCATCAAGGTTAAACTCATCTGCTATTTCATACTTATGACGACATTTCCTATATTAATCGTCAGCAGTAAGGCATACAATAGTGGAAAGAAGGCCCTGAACGAGAGGGTAATCGAAAAATTAACTTCTATCTCGGATTTAAAAAAGACTCAATTGAATAACTGGCTGCAGGAGAGGCTTATTGATGTCGGTGTTCTTTCTACAAACAAGTCATTAGAGATATCGTTCTCTAATTTGCTCTATTTAAGAAAGGCATTTCATACTATTGATAAAATGAAAGAGTCGGAAATTGGTCAACTTTATTGCAAGAGACTTTTGGAATATCTGGACCAGATCAAGAAAAATTTTGTTTATTGTGAGGAAATATCAATACTGGATGTAGAAAACGGTGAGATAGTAATATCTACTACCGAATCGAATATGGGGCGAATAGACTGGGACTATGGATATTATCTTAAAGTATTGGAAAGTAATGGTATGCCCTTTAAGGATATACACTATTCACAATATACGAAACAGATAGGAATGACCTTTTTTGGGGTGACGAAAAGGATGGATATCATTACCATGGAGGAAACGGAGGTTATTAACGGTATTGTACTTATCCGTGTGAATACAAATAACGTCATAGATCCCCTGATACAGGATTGGTCTGGAAGAGAAGAAACAGGAGAATCAATACTGGTGCGCCGTGAGGAAGACCGTTTGATATTTCTCAATAATACGCGGCATCTTGAGAATGCTGCACTAAAAATGAGCATACCGGTGGAATCCTTTATCCCGGAATCCTTCATGTTAGACGATAAGGAAGAAGGTATTATAGAATCTCTTGATTATAGAGGAAAAAAAGTGCTTATGGCCTTTCGTTACATACCCCAATTGAAGTGGGGGTTGATTGTAAAGCAGGATACGTCCGAGGCCTTTAGACCTGTTGCAGAATTAAAAAATCAGGTAATTACCCTTGCAGTAGTAAGTGTATTGATTATTGTAATTATTATTTTTATTTTAGCGCATGGAATAACACATCCCATTCTTCAGTTGGTTCAGGGTGCGAATGCGATCGGAAAAGGCAACCTTAGGCACCGTATTTCAATTAATTCAAAAGACGAGGTAGGAATACTTGCATCTGAATTTAACAAGATGGCTGAAAAATTAGAAGAATTTTATGCAGGCCTTGAATTAAAAATCCGCGAAAGAACTGCGCAGTTGAGAGAATCGGAGGAAAAATACAGGGAATCCGTTAATTTGGCGAATGATGCCATCTTTACTCTGGATGTTAAAACAGCACAGATTATCGATTCGAATAAGAAAGCTGAAGAACTAACGGGATATTCAAAATTCGAACTGAGTAAAAAAAGGATATGGGAAATTGTTCCCGACTATGACCGGGAAAAAACTAAACGGCTGCTGGTGGCGATAAATGAAGAAGGAGCCGGAATGCTTGATAATCTCGACTGTCAGCACAGCGATGGAAGGCTTATTCCTACAAGTATCAGTGCCTCTGTGATTGAATATGGCAACAAGAGAACAATTCAGTGGATTTGCAGGGATATTACAGAGAGGAAAAGGATGGAACTGCAATTGATTCAGGCTGAACGCCTGGCTGCTGTTGGTGAACTGGCCGCAGGTGTGGCGCATGAGATAAATAATCCGCTCGGAGGTTTGCAGAATTTTGTAAAAATGATGATAAAAGAGCCTGGAAATATATCGCAAAATCTGGACTTTCTTGACTTAATGTCAGAAGGGTTGAAGCGAATAGAGGTTATTGTAAAACAATTAATGGCGTTCTCCAGGCCATACTCTCTTCATATGTCCGATCATAATTTAAATGAGATTGTCGAATGTTCGCTGCGATTCGTAGACCATAGGATAAAAGAGCAGGGTGTACATCTGGAAAAGGTTTTGTTTCCTGATCTGCCGGGAATTTACGGAGATGCAGATAACATCTCTCAAGTTATAATTAACATCATTGTAAATGCGCTGGATAGTATGCCGAATGGAGGCAGCATAAAGATCAAGACCGGTTATTGTGATTATCAGCATTCAAGTATACAGGTTGAAATTGCCGACACGGGATCAGGGATTCAGGAAGAAATTATTGGTAAAATATTTAACCCTTTTTTTACGACTAAAGAAATGGGGAGCGGGTTAGGCCTTGCAATCAGTAAAAGAATTATCGATGATCATAATGGGGACATAACTGTTAAGAGTAAGATAGGTAAAGGAACTACATTTTGTATCTCTTTACCGGTAAGAAAGGTTACGGTAATACTATGAGATCGTGAACTGTTAATTAATTTCCTTAATCGATGAAAGGTTAGCGGTCTTTGTTGATTAAAATTTTGGTCGTGACTACATCGATGAAAATGGGATATATTGCGTTAAAGATTTAAGTTAGGAGTGATTTATGAGTAGTAAGATGCTGATAGTAGATGATGAAAAACTAATGAGAATATCCTTGGAAAGCCAATTAAGAAAAGAAGGGTATGACGTAAAGTCGATAGACAACGCCTTGGATGGGTTAAGGATGGTAAAATCCGAAGAGTATGATGTTGTTGTGACGGATTTAAGATTATCAGGTATGAACGGAATGGATCTTCTTAAAGAGATCAAAAGACATAACCAGGAGATTATCGTTGTTATCATGACGGCCTATGGTACCCTGGAGAGTGCTGTATCGGCGATTAAAGAAGGCGCATATGACTATATTGCAAAACCGTTTTCTACAGATGAGTTAATCATCAAGCTTCAAAGGGCATTACAGCATAAAAGTACTACAGCCGAAGTAAACCGTTTAAGAAAAGAGATACAGGCCGAATTTGAATTCAGCAATATTATCGGGGACAGCATGGCCATGAGGAAGGTGATCGAGACTGTTAGAAGCGTCTCTGATAGGGATACAACAGTTCTCATTAAAGGTGAAAGTGGGACAGGGAAAGAAAAGATTGCCGGAGCCATCCATTATCATAGTAACAGGATAGCAGGTCCTTTTATTAGGGTAAGTTGTGCTGCATTAAATAGAGAGATACTGGAGAGCGAGCTCTTTGGACATGAAAAAGGTGCTTTTACAGGTGCAGTTAAAATGAGGCGCGGGAGATTTGAGCTTGCCCATGGAGGTTCGATCTTTTTGGATGATGTCGACGATATTCCCCTCGATATGCAGGTTAAATTACTGCGCGTGCTCCAGGAAAGGACATTTGAGAGGGTTGGAGGCGAAGAGACTCTTTCTGTCGATGTAAGAGTTATCTGTGCTACAAAGAAAGACCTTTTGGATCATGTAAAAGAAGGGCACTTTAGAGATGATTTATATTACAGGTTAAATGTTGTACCGATTAATATTCCGTCGCTTCGTGAACGAAAGGAAGATATTCCTTTACTAATTAACTATTTTTTAAAAAAGTTTGTATCCCAGAATGAAGATGCCTTACCGAACGTTTCGCAAGAAGCAATGGAGGCCTTATTAAACTATAATTGGCCTGGAAATGTAAGAGAGTTGGAAAATGTAGTTGAGCATGCCGTTGCTTTTTTCTCTAAATCAAATGGTATTTCGTTAGAAACACTTCCTGAATATCTGAGAAGAATCGATATACGTACAGACCTTCTGTCAATGGATCTTCATAGTAGACAATCAGTAAACTTACAAGATACGCTTACGGAAGTTGAAAAAAAATTAATTCAGTGGGCACACCAAAAAACTAATGGTAACCAGGTAAAAATGGCTGAAATCCTTGGAATTCCCAGAACAACACTTCGTAACAGATTGATGAAATTACAATTATTTGAGAAGAC
>CAZPUD010000166.1:0-9129 GCA_964589115.1 uncultured candidatus Brocadiaceae bacterium
CGCGTGGTTCAATCTACAAGATTGAACCAACCATAGTCGCTGCCAAAGGCAGCTAGCTTGAAGGGCTTGCAGCAAGGCATTAAAAATAACTTGACTTTAATATGAAAAGAAGTACATTGATGACCGAATCCCTAACCTAAACGAGCCGGAAGAGAAATGTAGGGCTAGGCTTTAGCCTTGCATTTATTCTTTAGCCTTGCGCTTATTGCAGGAAGGCAAACCTAAAGGTTTGCCCGGCATGTCACCGGCAAAAATACTGAATACTCCAATGCTCTCTTTCACATACCTATTTAAAAGGGAGAATGAGAAGGGTAAAAACTCCATGAAGAAAAACTCTTTATCTGCGAACCTTATTTTTCATAGTTGTTTGAACTTTCATTTTATCTGGTTGTCTATCCTTCTTTCTTTATCATTCCATATATCAGCATCCGCGCAGCTTGCGGATACTCCCTGGCCTATGTTTATGCACGACCCCCAGCATACGGGACAAAGTACCTTAAGTGGCCCTCAAAAAGATACTATTTACTGGCAGTACCAGATGAATAGCGAAGCCGAAGCTTCTCCGGTTATAGGAACCGACGGTACGGTTTATGTGTGTGATGTTAACGGAAGGCTTTATGCTTTAAACAAAAAAGGTACAATAAAATGGACGTTCTCAACAGGGGGAGAGGTTTATGCCTCTGCTGCTGTAGATGCCAATAATACCATTTATATAGGAACTGATACGTACCTTTCTGCAATAAAAGACATGGGCAGCTATGCAGAACTTATATGGAAATATAACACCTCAGGCAGCGTATATTCATCACCCGTAATAAATTCACAGGACGGTACAGTATATTTTGGATCTGATGACAAATATATCTATGCCGTAAATGCCCGGGATGGTATACAAAAATGGAAATCCGAACTGGATGAGGAAATCTGGGGTTCGCCTGTGTTAGACAAAAACAACGATACCCTTTATATTGGTACGATTGGAGGCAAACTTTATTCGGTTAATACCTCAGATGGAACAGTAAACTGGAGCTATGATACAGGAGATATTATTATAGGTTCTCCGTCCCTTGATGAAGAAAACGGCGTAATTTACTTTGGAACTACAGAAGGAAGAATTTTCGCCTTAGACATAACTTCACCTGATAATGTTCTGACTTATCCATCCGGCACGGGTACTATTGGTGAGATTGCTGCCACTCCTGCTATTGATACAGCCACGGATGCAAATGCCGTCTATGTTGGCTCTACCGATGGTAATCTTTACGCACTTAGTAAAGCAGATTTAACCCTTAAATGGAAATATTCAACCGGGGGTGCTGTTAACTCCTCCCCTGCGATCGATAACAATGGCAATATCTACTTCGGGTCCGAAGATAAAAATATCTACTCATTAAATAAGAAAGGGATCGTTAGGTGGAAATATACTACAAAAGGTGAGGTTAATTCTTCACCGGCTATTGGGTCAGGAGGCATCATATGCGTTGGGTCAATTGATGGAAGTCTTTATGCTATTGGCTCAAAGACTTCCACACCGGTAACTGTAGATTTCACGGCAAGTCCTGCCACGGGTAATGTGCCGTTGAATGTCCAGTTTACCGATATGTCCACCGGTTCAGTTACAAGCTGGCTCTGGAATTTTGGAGACGACAGCAATACAAGCTCTTTACAAAATCCAACCCATACGTATACCAGAAGCGGTGACTTTACCGTAAGCCTTGAGGTAACAGGTGCTGACCTGACTACATATACAAAGACCCGTGAAGGATACATCTCGGCGCGTAATGAAAGCAATATCAATCTGACTGGTATTTCCAATATAACCTTCGGTGAATCCCTCACTATAAATGGCCAAATCACCGGTGCATATCAAATACCGGTTTCTCTCTCAGAACAAGCAGAGGTAACATTAACCTTTACCATAAACTATAAGGAAAAAGAAGACAAAACCTTCACAGAGACCGTTACTTCCGCTGCGGACGGGAGTTTCACTTTCTCTTATACACCAACCGAAGGTGGTTCGTGGAGTGTTGCGGCAAGCTGGGAAGGTGATAATAATTATAGTGGTACGGAAAGCGATCCGGTGTCATTCACGGTAAACCCGGCAGTTATATCAGAACTTACCATCGAACCGTCTTTCAATACCATTCAATTTGATGAAGAAATAGATGTTACAGGAACGGTAACATTGACCCCCGACAATTCGACGACACGAAATAAATTCCTTGAAGCAGCGCTGCTCTGTTCAAGTGCGGAATATGATATCCTTATTGAGGGAACGTCTTCCCTGTCAGGTGATCAAATTCAATACACATTTCCTAACATTAAATTACCATCCGTTGGTGACTGGTATTTAACTGTTAGTTTCGGGGGGGACGAAAATTTTTATGGTACAACTTCGGCTGAGGTTGTAATAGACGTCCAGGAAATTGAAAAAGAGGTAACAGGCTATGCCATCCTCGTCGAGGGCAGTATGGAAAATAATTCAGGCCTGGATTCTCATAATCTTACGACAAATTATATATACAGAGCACTTATTGAAGGTGGTTTTACTGATGAAAACATCTACTATTTTAATTTTGACAATTCCCAGACCGAAGTGGAAGTAGATGAAACACCATCCGGGAAGAGTATCTTGAATGCTATAACGATATGGGCTGGTGAGAAGATCAATGAGTATCCTGCCCCTTTATATATAATCTTTGTAGGGCCAGGTAATAAAGAAGAATTTCTCATATATTCTGATAAGGATAAAAAGTATGATAACATACTCGCAAGTGATATTGCTGATGCCATAAATGATCTCGAATCTCAATTGAATCCGAATGCATTGGAAGAACCTGTAATCATCATTTTCGGCGCCAGCTATTCCGGAAGTTTTATAGATAATTTGGCTGTATCACGTACATCCGCATCAGGCAGGAAGCGCATTATCATTACAAGTTCTGATACGGAAGAAGCTGCATATAAAGGTCCTTTGCCGCCAGACGAAATGGTCCGGCATGGAGATTATTTTACATGGGAATTCTTCAAGTACGCTGCAAGGGGATTAAGTTTAAAAAAGTGTTATGAGAGTGCGGCCGGTAAAATTGCTGAGTTTACGGCAAATAAAAATGGAAACGGGCTGATAACAACCGAGAGTGACCAGGTAACAAAGGCCAGCAGTGCAGGTAACGGACAATACTTCGACTTCGCTGCACAACACCCGCTTCTTGATGACAGCGGAGACGGTATCGGGACTTATGGTATACTCTCATCAAAAACTGGAAAAGACGGCGGGAATTGTGCCGATATTTTCATAAATTCAAGACCGGCAACCACACCGCTTGAGCTGACAGAAGTTAACGATGTAATTACTCTTGAAGAAGGAGATGATACACCTACACTGTTTGCCAGGGTAAATGACACGGAGAAAACCGAAGAGGTTTGGATTGAAATCGCCTCACCTGACCATAGTTTGACAAAAACGGGAACTGATGCAGATCAGCAGGTAGTTGATTTACCAGGGATTGGTTACAGTGAATTCGAAGCCGGATCAGGTAAATATCTCTGGAACGATTTCAGCATTAATAAAATCAATGATTTTAATACCCCCGGTGAATATCAGATATTTTATTTTGCGCGGGAGGAAAATACGGGTGAAATCACGCCGTTCATATCATCCAGTGTGTTACGAAATAAGGCAAATGTAGACCCGCCTGGTTCTTTTAAGTACGTTTCCCCATATAACGGGGAGGAAACTCCTATTGGCCTAATATTTGATTGGGAAGATGCAGAAAATGCAAAGAATTACACATTCCAGTTGTCAGAGTATAGTGATTTCCAATCGATAAAGTATGAGAAGAAAGGCCTGACAGATAGTAACGCCGTTGTAGATAAAACAGCAGGTCTCCGTGATGGTACAACCTACTACTGGACAGTTATGGCGATCAATGATGGAGGAATTACTTATATGGACACCCCTGCTGGCACATCTACATCTTCCATAAAGAAAACGGTAACTGACCACCATACAAATAAGGGTGCAACCGATATAAAAAATTCCAGTAGTTTTACACCCAAACTGGCAAATGGATATCCGGGATTTATAACAGGATTTGTTTTTGATAAAGATACAAATGAGAAAGTCAGCAGCGCAACAGTTTCTGCCCAGGGGGTAAAAAGTTCTTATACTACAACAGAAAGCGGGGCTTACTTTTTACAATTACTTTCAGGTACATATAAAATTTCGGTACAGGCACCGGGATATGAAACAACGACAAAAACAGTCAATATAGATGCACTCAATACGACTACAGAAAATATAGGATTAACGGCTGCCACTCAGCCGGTTAGCATTTCCGGAAATATAAAGGATAAAAAGAGCCGTAAACCGGTAAAAGGTGTAACGGTAACAATCAAGAAGAAGAACTTTTCAAAAACAGTAAAAACTGATGATACAGGCAACTACTCGGTTACTGATTTGGAAGCCGGAAAATATAAGCTGGTAGTAAAAAAGAAAGGTTATAAAAATTATACAAAAAAAGTTCTGCTAAAAGACGGACAAGACAAGAAACTAAACATTAGTATCGTAAAAAAGAAATAGTTGTCCATATTTTATGTACCGGCAGCATGTAGGGCAAACCTTTAGGTTTGGCTATCCCGAGCATGTATTCAGGTGGCAGTGGGAAGCAAGGCTAAAGCCTTGCCCTACTACAGTCCAGTATAGGAATTTCTATGTTTTTTCGTTATTTCAGAGTTGGTTCAATCGTCCACGATTGAACCGAAACGTTTAGCATGTCTCATACGCCTGGAGCAAACCAAAACGTACAGGCCTATGCTAAACGAATGGTTCAATCTGCAAGATTGAACCAACCTTAGTCGCTGCCAAAGGCAGCCTAATTTATCTTCTGAATCGTTCGGTTTAGGATAGATCTCTATGTTTGTTTCTTCCATGCTCCGCATGATAAGACAATCTCATTTTAAACAATATATCTTCATCGTAATCATAGGTCTCCTCTGCAGCGGGGTAATGACTATTTTACTAATGACAGGCCTGCTGAAAGGAATCGAGCAGAAGAGCCTTGATTTTAGATTCTTGTGCAGAGGCACAATTCCAGTGAATGACAGGATCGTTATTATAGGAACAGATGATGAGGCATTAGATAAGATTAAGGACCCGTTTATCTTCTGGAGCCCCTATTTTGCTGATATCATAAGAAATGTAGCCCGAGGAGGTGCACGTGTTATCGGTCTTGATTTTTTGCAGACCATAGCCTTAAAAAAAAAATAGACGGTAATGACCTTGATGGTATTATGGCAGATGCGCTCATGGAGGCAGAGAATGTAATTATGATCAACTTATTAAAATGGGATGATACGATGCACAGACTTAAAGCTATTAACCCCTTGCCGAGATATCTGTATGCCTCCGATCCCGATAATATCGGGTTTTCTAATTTAACTGTCGATAATGACGGATGTGTCAGAAGGCAGGTATTGATCTTACGTGATATTGAAGATACTGTTTATGCACACTTTGGATTAAAGGTTATTTCAAAATATCTCAACAGCACCATTGAAAAAAAAGGAAGTCAAATCCTGGTGGGTGATTATGTAATTCCTGTCAACTCATATGATGAAATGCGTATTAATTTTGCAGGTCCAAGCGGCACATTCCCTGTCATGTCATTCTATAACGTCTGGCAGCAGGCATATCAGGAGAATACAGAATTTTTCACGAAAAATTTTCAGAATAAAATAGTGCTTATCGGTCCCGGAAACATTTATAGTCAGGATTTCAAGCCTACCCCATATTATCGGTCACGGCATTATTCCGGTTCACGTCAAACATTGGGTATAGAAATTGTTGCAAACGTCATTAATACAATCCTCGACAGGCGTTTTATCATCCCTTGTAAATCCTGGCAAACGATCTTCATTATCTTATTAATAGGTATTTTGACAAGTTTTATATCATTTAAGCTTCCACCCATTCCCGGTGGATTAGCAGCGTTCGCTGTTGCAATAAGTTATACATCTCTCTGTATAGTGCTTTTTAGTTATTACGACTTATTCTTCAACCTTATCCATACCATAAGCGTTATTCCGCTCACGTACACTGTGGTGTTTGCCTATCGTTATACAGGTGAAGATAAAGAAAAGAGAAGAATAAAGAAGATATTCAAACATTACGTCAGTGAAGAGGTTTTTGGGGAATTATTAAAATATCCAGGTGAAATACCTCTGGGAGGAAACCGGGTTCATATCAGCGTCCTTTTCGCTGATATCCGCGGATTTACTTCGCTGTCGGAGAAGTATGATCCTCAACGTATTGTATCAATACTAAATTCATATTTCAGTATGATGGCTGATATTATATTAAAAAATAAAGGCACTCTGGATAAATACATTGGAGATGGTATCCTTGCCTTCTATGGGGCGCCAATTACACGTGAAGAACATGCGGAATTAGCGGTACGTTCTGCAAGAGAAATGGTATCTCAACTGGATACTCTCAATAAAGAACTTGCCCTGGATACACCATTGAAAATTGGTATCGGGATTCACTCGGGAGAAGCGATCGTAGGCAACATCGGCTCAAAGCGCAAGATGGAATATACCGTTATAGGCGATACAGTAAATACGGCTTCAAGGGTAGAGGGACTTACCAAGGAGTTTAAGGCAAACATCCTGATAAGCGGAGAAACGTTCTCCGGGCTTAAAGTGAAATACAACATTATACCTGAAAGAGAGATTATCCTCCGTGGAAAAACAAAACCAATTATGCTCTATCGGGTGGAAAGGTGAAACTACTACATAGTCAATTTAATTTGTAACGGTATGTGAATAACCAAAAGAGGTATAGCATGTCATTGCGAGGGCCTTTTCCGAAGCAATCTCCTAGAGTTTAGAGTTTGAACTCTAAACTCTAAACTAGAAACTCGAAACTCTAAATAAAAGGATTGCTTCGGGGAAAAGACGCCCTCGCAATGACAAATACTATATAATCTATTATTAATAATTATGTTGACAGTCGGGTAGGTTGGGTTGAGCGGAGCGAAACCCAACAGGAAATGTCCGAATTATCTCAGGACGTTTTTTGTTGGGTTTCGTTCCTCAACCCAACCTACTGTATCACTGCGGGTTCAAGTTTGTAACTTGAACCCCATATTTTATATTATCAATTTCGCCGTTGGTTACATATAGTACCGCCATCCACATAAATTCGTGGGTTCAGGTTACAAACCTGAACCCGCCGGAGGAATTGTAAGGTTGGTTCAATCTTGCAGATTGAACCATATGTTTAGTATGGACATGTACGTTTTTTACTGTTACAAATATATCAAACATGCAAAACGTTTCGGTTCAATCGTGGACGATTGAACCAACTCCTAAACCTTGAAATTCCCAAACATAGAATTAGGCCTCCAGCGGCTTTTTATAATACCTACGTAGGAGGGGAATCTTATGTTTGTCCAGATGGTAAACAAACATAAATATTTTTAATTGTTCAAGGCAAGGGCGAACACAAGGTTTGCCCCTGCAATAAAAATTTAAACCCTAAAACATTAAATTGTGACGTCCGTCACATACGCCGGGAAGATAATCTGGTAAATTATTTGAATAACTGTTTACCCGAACGAGCCGGAA
The DNA here is from genome assembly GCA_964589115.1 of uncultured candidatus Brocadiaceae bacterium. Lineage (GTDB taxonomy): Bacteria > Planctomycetota > Brocadiia > Brocadiales > Brocadiaceae > JBDIVL01. The sequence goes on from CAZPUD010000166.1 coordinate 7,630, forward strand.
GAGAAATGTAGGGAGAGGCTTTAGCCTTACATTTATTCCCTAGTCCTGCGCTTATTGCAGGAAGGCAAGCCTAAAGGTTTGTCCTACATGTCACTGGTAAAAAAATTTTTAATAAGATACTATGCCTTTTCGCAGACAGTGCTGCGAAAAGGAAACCCGAAATACTAAGCACGAAATACGAAACTGGCAAGCTTGACGGTCATGACAAACGGACATGCCTGACGGTCTTAGTTTTGAACATTTGAATTTTGAGTTTTCGGTATTGTTTCGTATTTCGAAATTCTAATTTAGAATTTAGGCACTTCGGCATATCAACAAAATTTTGTCGATTATTAGGCGCTAAGCGCCTAAAAGAACATACTTCAAATTTCTTTCATTCAAGGAGAAAAACAACATGCCCCTGTTAAATTCAAAAACTCTTAAATACCTCATATTGCTTTTATTTCTCTATAATTTTACTTCATATGTATCTTCCCAGGATGCTGAGTTATCTGAAGTTGGCATGATAAGGAGCATTTCCGGTAATGTCTGGCTTCACAGGGATGGTAAGAAAGAACCGGCAAAAAAGGCCATGGAATTGAAAAAGGGTGATATGCTTGAAATAGAAGAACAGGCGAGTATTATGATCGTCTATTTCAAAGGTGGAAGAAAAGAAGAATACCGGTCAAAGACGATCATTGAAATAGGTACCGGTAAGAGTATGGTGAGAGAAGGAGGTGCGGCTGTTGTTCAGGAATCAGAAAAAAAGAAGATGGTTGTTGTAGATAGTAAGGAGGCGGTAAAGTCTCGCGACAGGGACATAGCCCATGCCGGCGGCCAGTTCATCCGCGGCATACTCCCTCCAAAGCAATACTTTGAAAATAACCATATTCAGCGTTATGCCGTGGTGGTTGGTATATCAGATTACAGGGACCCTGAGATACCAGACCTGAAATACGCCGATGCCGACGCACAGGCATTTTATGACTTCATAACCAGCCCGGCCGGAGGCAGTTTCAACAAAGAAAATGTCCTTCTGCTGAAGAATGAACAGGCGACCCTGAAAAACGTCAAAATAGCCATCACCAGTTTCCTTAAAAAGGCCATCGATACCGATTTCGTTACGATTTTTATGGCATGCCATGGTGAACCGGAGCCTGACCGTCCCAGCAATATCTACCTGCTTATGCACGATTCTGAACTCGACAGCCTCTCCGCCACGGCATACCACATGGAGAACGTGAATGCCGACATGAAGCGGTATATCTCTGCAAAGAGGCTCATCTTTTTTGCAGATGCCTGCCACAGCGGCGGCCTTTCGGGTCCCGTCGGTACACGTGGATTCTCAAACACGGTTAGTATTGCGCTCTCCGAACTTAAATCGACCCGTGAAGGATGGGGCATCATAAGCGCCAGCCGTGCAGGTGAGGTCTCCATGGAATCAGACAAATGGGGAGGAGGGCATGGGGCGTTTACCTATTACCTGCTGCAAGGAATGAAAGGGAAGGCAGACATTGAAGG